>JAGLGG010000370.1 GCA_023144145.1 Anaerolineales bacterium
TCCAAACGGCAAGCGCCTGCCTCTTGGGACAACCCCTCTTCTTGCGATTGACATTTTTTCAGATGAGGCAGAATTTGAGTAAGGTATCAGATCGAATTTGATGTCACCTTTGGATTTGAGGAGTGACCAGCAGGTGATTCGGCTTGATGATCAACGCTTGATGGTGAGTCGAAGAACATGTCTATCAACTCCACCAAAACGATACTTATAAACTTCATCACCACGCATGAAATCAAGGGCTTCACGCCCATTTTCAATGCCCCATTGAATCGTTTTCCCCAACAAGACCCAACCTGGTGAGAGGTCATAATACTTTGGATTGATGCCCGAGTTATACACCCAAATTCGATTACCGTAATCAAAATGCATGTATGCGGCAGCAGGAGTATCTCCAACATAAAGGAATACCAGCAGGAGGTACTCGTTATCCTGAGCAATCTTTATCAAGCTTCCTATGTTTGATCGCATCGCAGAGGTAAGAAAATCCTGCTTGCGTGTGTCAAAGGATAATAATTTTAGGTACGCTTCAATTACCTCTTCAGTGTCATCTGCCTTGGTTACGATATGAAATCGAACCGGCTCCGAATACGATTCCGCCCGTCTCAATTTCCTTCTCAATTCGTGTCGATGTTTCTTCTTTATGCCAGCCAAATAGTCTTCCCATGACCCTGAGAGGGCTATCATGGGACAAGGTTGATAAATTTCACGTGTGCTTGTCCAACCCAGCTTCTGGGCAGCCTCGGTAATTATCTCAACGGACGGTGACCATGCGGGGAGGTTATAAAGATCCATTCTCTCCCATACCGAACGATCCTCATCTGCTAGAGATTGAAACATAGCCTCTGTAAAATCGAAGAGATTCTCATCTGTCACAATTAGATCCAGGTAATCAGAGATCTCAACACTTCCAATAAACATCAGTCTGGATTCCAGCCCATTCTCCACAGGTCGGAAAA
Source organism: Anaerolineales bacterium (assembly GCA_023144145.1). Classification (GTDB taxonomy): domain Bacteria; phylum Chloroflexota; class Anaerolineae; order Anaerolineales; family E44-bin32; genus JAGLGG01. The sequence continues at coordinate 957 of JAGLGG010000370.1, forward strand.
AAGGAGCAATTCCGGTTACTGCATTCTGTGAGTCGCGACCAACCCCAATATAGAGCTCCCCCGAATCCCACTCTCCTCCCCCTAAAGTCTCCCACCAAGACTGTAGATATTCGAGTCTAAGGAACGGTACATCTGTTATGGAATGGGAAAGAACCTGATTCCACACAGGAGCTAAATTTTCAAATGTGGATTGGTCTTTGAGAATTGAAAATTGCATTATGCTCCCCTAAAAGAAATTGCTTAAGGGATTTTACCAGCCTATACAAGAGGTTGGAGGGACAAATGTGATCCTTTCGGGCATGGAACGCTGCGAGGGGGAATGGTTAGGTATATTCCGCCCTCATAACAACGCTTGTTTCTGAACCGATCTATAAAATGTCCTGGGCATCCACAACCTTTTACGGCTTGAATTGCAGGCTGGATTACGTCACAGTACAATAGCCATATGCCCATGACTTATGAAGCCGATGTTGCTCTCATTCACATTGCAGGGGGAAGTAGCCGGACGACACCCCCCCCTGGAAGCGTTGCACAATCAGCCCCACGGAGAGCTGCGCGAGGACGATCTGATGATCTGCTCTTCCTAAGTTTAACGCTTCTTCCAGATCGATCCGCAGCCCCTGGGTTGACCACCCATCTCGCCCATCTTGGAGCGCAGGTCTTCTACCAAACGCCTGGATCGGTAACTGCTGGTCTTCGAGAATCCATCACAGCCATCAATGATCGCTTGATGGATGCGAACCAAGTTGAAACATCAGAAAATAAACTGTATGGCCAAGTCAATATCGGTGTACTTCGCGGCGGGGATTTTTATATCGCACAATGTGGGATCGGTCATTCCGTTCTCGTCCGGCCCGGTGTCTTAACTCTGCACACCTCCGAAGTTGCATCCAATCGACCGCTCGGGGTTTCTTCCATCCCACATATCAGATACCACCACATTAAGGTACGGCCTGGCGATTTAGTGATCCTTACTACCGCCGAAGCGCCAGTTTGGACCGATCCTACTCTTGAAAAACTAACTGGCTTAAATCCAGTTCAAATTATCGAAAGACTGACGCTCGACATTACGCGGGAAATCACTGGAATGGTGGTGGGGATTGCCGCCTCAGGGACATCGATCGATTCGCCTGTCTCAAAACCTAGATCGCTCGAGATACGAGAGGCAGCACCCACGTTTCGTAGAGAGTTGCCGGAAAGTGAACAACTAGTTGAGGCCCCTCAAATTGTACGAAAACCCTCAAAAACGCGTCTATTCATCCGCAGGCAACGGATACGAATCCGGCGCTTTTTTTCATGGTTGGGCTACTCTGGAGCGAAAATCTTCGCCCGACTTACTCCCGGTCTTTCTGAACCACCCCCTGGATCCTATTCACCGAAAATATTAGCAGCGACGGCAATAATCGTTCCCCTGATAGTCGTATTCATTGCGAGCATAGTATATTTTCAACGTGGTCGAGCTCAACAGTATCACTTGAACATTGCCGATGCACGCGTTGCGATTGCGGCTGCAGAGGGCAAAGAGTCCGAACAGGAAGCCAGAGTAGATTGGTTGACTGCACGCTTCTGGTTAGACACCGCAGCCAAATACGGAACAAGCGAAGAATTTGATTTCCTTAATGAAAAGGTAAACAACGCCCTCGACACTCTGGATAGGATTTCCAGACTTAGTTTTCAAGCGGTGGTCAGCGGCGGATTTGGCCCTGACGCTGAGATAAGCGCCCTCGCCGCGACTGGCACAGAGCTTTATGTGCTGGACACGACCAACGCGGTATTATGGCATCTGTGGGCTACTGGGCAAGGATATGACATCGATGGGGATTTTCGATGCCTAGATGCGGTAATCGGGATTGGAAATCCAGTCGACTTAGCGATCGAACCAGCTCCGAGTGCGTTGAACGCAGAGAGCATCATTGCTATCGATGAAGTTGGAAACATCGTCTATTGTGCGCCTGACAAGGAACCGGCAACAAGTCGCTTAACCATGCCGGACATTGGTTGGGGAAAAATAAGTGCTTTCGACATTTACAATAACTCGCTCTACGTGATGGATACCGACCATGATGCTGTTTGGGTGTTTGATTCAACCAGTGGACTGGTTAGTGGAAGACCTACTCTTTATTTCGTCGATCAAGTTCCTGACCTCGAGCACGCGATAGACATCTCCGCCTCTCAAAATGGCCTCCTGATTTTGTACGCAGACGGAAGAATTGATCAATGTAACCGTGTTGCTAACTCCGATTCGGGTGTTGGGGAGCAAGTCGGTTCAGTATGCAACCAGTTGAAGGTAATCGACGAAAGAGAAGAAATCGGGGAAAGCGATCAAATCCCAAATGCGCAACCTGTCGAGTTGCTCTACTCGCCTCCACCAGATCCGTCATTCTACTTTCTAGATGTTAAATCCGGAGGCGTATTCCGTTATAGCCTGAACATGATCTATCAAGGCCAATATCATCCCGTCGATCCCTTTGATGAGCAACTGACATCGATGACCTTTGGCCCCCCAAACAACATCTTTGTCGCGACCGGAAACCAGGTGTATCATGCATTTCTTAACCGATAGGAGTGAATCGCTATCCTCACCTGAGCATAAGCCAACTATAGTTTGTTCGCAGGGGATGATGTCCGCTCTAGCTCACAAAACCACTGACCCCTTTTTGACAAGGGGTTTTAAGAAGGCTAGAATCTTTATCGTTATTATCAATTCGGAGGTTTCACTTTGAGTCGCTGGCCGGGGAAGTATGTAATTGGTCTAACAGGAAACATTGCTACTGGAAAGAGCGTCGTGCGAAAGATGCTTGAACATCTGGGCGCCTATGGTATTGACGCAGATGCATTAGGTCATCGAGCCATTGCAAAAAGTGCGCCGGGCTACTCGATGGTTGTCGAGACTTTCGGTAAATGGGTCCTTGACGAGGAAGAACAGATCGATCGAGTCAAGCTAGCAAATATCGTCTTTTCTGATCCAGGAGCACTTAGCAAACTAGAAGCTGTCATCCACCCCCTTGTCGAACATGCAGTTGATTTGCTAATCCGCCGCGCAGGCCAGACCGTGGTTGTGATCGAAGCAATTAAGCTCATTGAATCCCAGTTGGCTGCGGGTTGTGACACGGTGTGGGTCGTTAATGCCCCGGAGAACCTCCAGATATCACGCCTGATGCATAAACGAAACTTACCAGAACATTCTGCCAGACAGCGAATAGGTGCACAACCACCACAAAGCGAAAAGTTAAGGGTGGCGAAGGTCGTCATTCACAATGACGGCTCCTTCGAAAACACTTGGGAGCAGGTTCAAGCGGCGTGGACGGAATTGCCCAAACCCGAGGAACCGCTTCTCCCACCCCCACCCCAAACCCGCCCTGGAGAGATCACGGTTCGTCGAGGACGGCCGCAAGATGCTGATGAGATTGCACGCTTTATCACGCGTGTGTCACGCGGAAGACGACGAATGACCCGGCAGGATGTAATGGCAGCTTTCGGTGAGAAAGCCTACATGATGATTGAGAGGAACAACAAATTATCCGGAGTGACAGGCTGGCAGGTTGAAAACCTGGTCACAAGAATCGATGAACTTTACTTTGAGGCCGGGCTTTCACTCGATCTCACCATCCCTGCGCTCATGGAAACAGTTGAAAAGGCTTCTACTGAGCTTCAGAGTGAGGCATCACTCCTCTTCTTGCCTCCTGTTCTTGCACAACATGTTAGCACCTGGCGCTCTGTTGGCTATCGACCCCAAACCATTCAAGGCTTAGGGGTTCGAGCCTGGCAGGAAGCTGCAATTGAATCAATGCCCCGGGGGGCATCGCTGTGGTTCAAGCGCTTGCGGGAAGATCGAGTCCTGCGACCGTTGTGAAATGTAAAAGTAATAGATGCATAGAAAATCGAAATAGGGGCTGTCTAA
>JAGLGG010000371.1 GCA_023144145.1 Anaerolineales bacterium
AATCCTGCTAGGTCTAATTCCGTGTTATCTACTAATTGTTTTAATTGATCGATACGCAGTCAATGTTCCCTACTGGGACATTTGGGATTTGTCTGTAAGTCGATATGCTCTCGATGTGCCTTTTTCATTTAACGATTTTTGGCATTTGCAGAACGAACATAGGATCTTTTTGCCACAAATGATCGACATGCTGATCGCAAAAACGACCTCACTAGACATGATCACCCGGAATTATGCAAAAGTTCCTGTAGTCGTTTTATCTTATATCGCAATCTACATCATGTACCGCAGAAAAGCTGACTCTCGAGCATCCCCTTTGATTATCATCCCCTTTTCCCTGCTAACTTTCACTTTAGCTTATTGGCCTGCTTGGATTCAGCCGGTGATCCTCGCCACACCTTTGTCTATTCTCAGTTTCTTATTTGCCATATGGGCAATTACCGCGATAACCCCTGGATGGAGAGCATTGATCCTTGCTGCTCTCATGGGATATATTTCATCGTTATCCTTTGCGACCGGGAATGCAACCTGGATTGTAATTGGCGTAGTAATGTGGTTCGTGGGATATCGCGAACTACGGCATTACGTAGCGTGGGGGATTATTTCACTCAGCGTTCTTCTTCCTTACGGTTACGACTTATTACAATCGCAAACAATACTCCGAACAACCCCCATTGGAGATTTAAGTAGCTTGCTGGACTATTTCCTTGCCTTCGTTGGTGCTCCCCTCGCTGTTGGCGATTATCTAATCCAAATTCGAGCGAAGACGATGGGCATCGTAGGTGTTGTGGGCATCATATTCTTGGCAATTGGTATTACCCGATACATCAAAGATGGTTCAAAGAAGATGCTGCCCTGGCTAGGAATTGCAGCCTGGGTCTTAATAGGTGGTGCGGCATCAGCCGTAGGCCGTGCAGCAATCATCGGAGTTGAAGGAGCTAACGCTCCGCGATATGCTCTCCTGCAATCATTTTTCTGGATTGCATTTGTGGCAATGATGGCTATCGCATTAACCGAGCCGCGAAGATCAATGAATAGGGAAGAACACGGCTATCGGTTTGCCTTGATGGATCTTTTACCCATGGGAATGGCATTGATTATTGGCATCGGCTTTGTAAATACGAGCCTTTATAAGCTCGAAGATGAGACATTCGACGATTTTACAATCCAGCTTACTGAGGGACGGTCATGTTTGTTCATGTATCAAACAGCGGAAGATAGCTGCCTTCAACTCCTGTACCCAAACGCCAAACGGATTCGAGAACTCATGCCAAACCTTGTAGCACGTGATGCATCCTTTCTGTTTAGCCGAGATTTCATCGTCGATCAAGCAATCGTAGATGCTCTAAGCCCTGAGGAAACCTACCAAACCAGTAGGTTGATAAATGGTGAAACAGTTAAAGTGATATTCCAGCACCCACCTTCCAGTCTCACCTGGCGTTTTCGGCTTCCAAAGAACAACGAAACGATTCTTCTCAACACCGGTTTGCTTATCGATGTTCCCGAGCATTATGACGTCCCACCAAGTGACGGAGTCCTCTTTCGGGTTACTGTGACACTTGATGGGCAGAGGAAGGATTTGCTTGAGAAATTCATCCTTCCAAGTGAATATGGCCAGGGGTTTGAGCCAATACAGATCGATTTGTCTAAATATAGAGGGGAGGCAATAAGTCTGACATTCATGACCAATGCTGGCATAAATGAAAACGCACACACAAATTACGACTGGGCTATGTGGTTGGGGCCGGAATTAAGTTACAAGTAAGTTCAAGATAATCGGTATATTTGTGAAATCCAAGTTTCTGAGTAAGCAGGTAGAAACTCACAACGCTCTGCCCCTACTCAAACCTCATGAGTGAGCATTAACGATTCAACCCCGCTGGCCAACAGTCTCCTTAATATTGTAAATGGAATCGGATTTTTTCTCACTGAGACGACGAAGGGCGTACCAGCCATGCACACCTAATGCCAGAATAGCTATGCTCATAAGTAATGGTAAAAACATGAAAAACAAAGCCCATCCAGGCACATTCATCTTCGTCGGAGTAAAGAGAGCGCCAGAAATTATAACCATGCCCAACAGCATACTCGCTACTGAAAACAAACCTCCCACAGCAATCAAAGTACGGAAATTGAGTACGGAATAACTTAGCAGAATGCGGACAATAAATGCGGTTATTTTAGACGGAGTGTATTGACTCGAACCCGCTACTCGGTTCTCATGCTGAACTATGACGTTCGCCGGATTATTAGCTGCCATCAGAAGCAAGCCTCTGATGTAGGGATAAGGGGTTCTGACGTCGCAAATTTTATCGATTACTTCTCGCCGGGCGATACGAAAGTTCGTGACCGTCAAATCCTTTGGTCTGCCAAAGAGGGTTCTGTCGAGCGTCGCAATGAAATGACTGCCCATTCGTCGAATGAGTGAGTGCTTCTTCATGTAATACTTGGCAAATACAACATCTGCATTTAGTTCCGCTTTAGCAATTAGATGGACGATCTCTTCAGGGTTATTTTGAAGATCGTCATCCATGTTGATGACATAATCACCCGAACTCTTTTGAAAACCACAATACACAGCCGTGTTTTGCCCATAATTCCTCATCAGATCTATTGCTAAGACATTCGGATTTTGAAGAGCTTTTTCAACTATCACCTTCCAGCTACTATCTTGACTTCCGTCATTAACCGCTATGATTTCATACGACCAGCCATTTCTTTCAAAGAAAGCTGCTGTGCGATCAATCATATCTCCCACAATATCAGAACTGTTGAAGACGGGGATAACAACTGAATATTTCACATGCTTCGGTTGCGGGTGCATTTTTGGGTTACCAATCGAGACGGAATCAATTTGCGGTATGGATTCTATTCTTCAATCGAACACGACCCAAAATCCGTCGCAAAGCCGCGATTACATCCTCTACATCACCGTCGGAAAGTGCCGAAGAAAAAGGAAGGGATAAGGTTCGCTCGGAAGCAAATAGTGCATTGGGAAAATCATCTGGTAAAAAATTATATGCATCTCGATAATAAGGCTGCAAATGCAGAGAGATAAAGTTCACACCAGTACCGATATTCTCCTCGGCAAGTGCTAGTATCACTTCATCTCTTTTGATATCTACCAAGTCTGTGTCAACTAGCAAAGTATATAAATGTCGTGCATGTCGGATGTTAGCAGGTATGGGTGCAGGGATAAAGACAGGTAAATCCCGGAAAGCTTCATCGTAAGCCAACCATATCGCTTCGCGTCGTACAAGATTAGACTCCAAGCGAGCCAGCTGGGGCAGCCCGATAGCGGCCTCGAGATCTGTCATATTAAAACTAAACCCAGGCAAGACCACTTCATACTGCGGAGATCCTGTCTTGGAAATTCGTTTCCATGCACTGTTGCTTAATCCATGCATGCTCTTCAATCTGATATTGTCCGCGTATGAGGGTTTATCGGTTGTTACCATCCCTCCTTCACCCGTCACTACATTCTTCGTGGCGTAAAATGAAAATGCCGTGATGTCACCCAATGTACCAACTTTACGTCCCTTGTATTCTGCACCGATTGCATGAGCAGCATCCTCAACCACAAATAAACCATGCTGTCTCGCAATGGCTAGAATACTATCCATATCACATGGACGCCCTGCATAGTGGATTGGTAGGATTGCTCTCGTATTGGGTGTGATCGCTTTTTCGATAAGCGCCGGGTCGATATTCTGGGTGCTGCGGTCAATATCAACAAATACGGGTTTTGCACCGACATGGATCACGACATTTGCTGTGGCTGCAAAGGTAAATGGGCTGGTAATTACTTCATCACCAGAGCCTATACCGAGCTCCAGCAATGAGAGATACATCGCCGCTGTGCATGAACTGACGGCTACTGCATATTGAGCGCCAACATACCTACGGAAGTTTTCCTCAAATTTCTCAACACGTGGGCCGGTACCAATCCAACCGGATTCCAATGTGGCGATTACTTCGTCTATCTCCTCCTGCAGCAGCTCAGGCTTTCCGAAAACGAGGAACTTCTCTCGGGCCGAACGATTCTCGATGATATCCTCGGATTTCATTAAACATCCCTATGATGGTCATTTGAGAGAGTTTTTAGTCTGCCGTCCATGATTTTGCGGGCTCTCAGGCTATTATTTTTCGAAATACATGATCTTGACTCAAGCATTTACGTTATCACGCTGAAATATCTTTGCCTTCTTTCGGTTATTAAAAAAACCTCCACTGAAAAAAGATTAATCGCAAGAAGAGGATCGGAATATGTGGGTGTGCTGGCGATGCCCACATATTCCCCCTCACTCACATTGAGGTTAAATTTTCAGTGCGATCTAGAGTAATATATTTTGGGAATATTTACAAACAAATCTATCTGGGGTTTTCACCACAACAAATATATTGACCCGAAATCTACGATGGAGAGATATGGGCCCGGTAGGAATCGAACCTACGACCAACCGGTTATGGGTCCAATTCCAGTTCGGCTACATTTTTACGAGTCAAGATTGTTGAAATTGTACTAACTGTATGTAGCCGTGGTCGGCAGCTATCAAAGTTCATGACAGTACCTTCGTTTCAATTCGTAAAAATCAATGCGGATCGATGATTACGTCTTTCCAGGCCGGGAAGAACCTTCTCACCCATGGTTTCACAAGATAAATATCACCCATATAGCTGAGCGGTATGATCGGGGCCTCCTCCATCAGAATTTTGTCCGCTTCCTTTAACAGGGTCAGCCTTTCACTATGATCCAGGCTTCTTCTCGAACGCTCGATAAGCGCTTCATATCCATCGTGCTGCCATCCCGTTTCTTTGGGCAGCCCTAATCTGAGAAAGTTCTCGGGGTCTGGATAGTCAGCAAACCACCCTCTGCTAAACATCATCGGTCGCTTGGTCTGCACTCGTTTCAGATAAGGTTTCCATTCCAGAAATTCCCATTTG
>JAGLGG010000372.1 GCA_023144145.1 Anaerolineales bacterium
CGCTCGCGCACAAAACAGCACTTCAACCACCCTTTTTCTGCGCCACACACCCAAAATCGAGGCTTGGTTTGTCCACATATTATCCACATTTCAAAGAGCGGTTTACCCTTGTGGCTACGCGCAATCCACAAGTTATCCCCATTGGTTGTTAAATTTTGTCCCTTCTTAATCAACCGTTTTTCAAGGAGCAAGTGTAACAGATATGTGACGGTTCCTTTGTGGACCTCTTCTCCAAAATCCCCTATTCCCATTAAAGGAACAATTTCTTCTATTTAATGCCAAATCAGATGCTCAAATTGCTATTTCCATAGGTTGATTCGACTACGTCACAAGAGGTGGTGTAAATTGTCGGAAAACATCGACAATTTACATTACACTGAAAGACAATGTCGTTGATTCAGGGTGTTAGAAAGGCTTCGGCGCAGTTTTTTCTCACTTTTCTATAAAAAATGAGGCCAATTGTAATTCTGAAGCTACTCAGAGCGTTTTTTAATGGCTTTTGGGGGTATTTTGAGGGATTCTACCGTTACCTCTCCAACCAACTTTTCGTAAAAGTAGGAAATCATCTCATCTCCGAGGGGTGTAGCTTTGCTTGAGCTCCCGATACCCCGATCTGCCCTTCCCCTCCCGGGTCTGCTCAAGGTCGAAACGTCGCCCGAGTTTTGCTCGATTTACTCTGATGCGCCCAACAACAAACTGATGGCGATGGATATGATCCCAGCAACGACGGTCCTCATTCCATATACGAGGATGTTTCGGCTGGAAATTCGTCCGAGGAAAGCGCCCAGCGCAAATAAAGTGACTAAGGCCAAACCTATTGCAGTGATGTAGGTGAAGTCCATCGAGGGGAAGACCTGGGGGATGAAGAAGGGGGTCAGCACGACGAGTGCGGCCAGGAAGGGCGATATACCGTCAACAAGGGCAACGATAACCACTGCGGCTCGGGATGCCTCTCCTATACGTGTATCTTCAAGGTCGCTGAGCGTATGCTCTTCGAGCTCTAATAGTTCGCGACGTCGTTCGGCCGACTCAGTGAGATAGGCACCCCATAAACCGGAAATCCCCATTGCGACACATGTAGCGAGGCCCGTAGTTACGACAATGCGCGGGTTCTCAACGCCGGCAGTGAAGTTGCCCATGAGCACACCAATGATCGTCAGGACACCATCAAATGCATTCATGGCAAAATAGCGCCGGGCGATCGCGCCAATGTTTACAAATTGTCCGTATCCTTCAAACTTTTCGATGAGTCGACGCAGGGGATCCAAAGTGGTTTCCTAAGGGGAAAAAGTTTTCAGTGAAGATTAGTCTAGCAAGGTAGAAGCGTCATCGATAATGGACTTGCCAGCAACAGCTTCGTCAATGGAGTGGACTGTTCCGCCCAACTCACGAATCAATGATTCGACTTCAGAAAACTGAATATCTTGTCCCTCGATCGTAATCTTGGCGTTTTCCACCTTGCGATCCATTTCATAGATGCTGATGTTTACCGATCCTACTCCTGTTAATTCGCTGAGCTGTTGCGCGAGTTCAATAATATTCGGCTCATGAGGTTTTAGCGTATCAAGCACAATCCGTCTTACAGCTCCCATAATGCATGCTCCATTGGCGTATTTAGAACAGGCACCATTGTAGCAGATACCTTCTTGTATAGCTGTCTTAGTCCAAAATTAGCAAAAGCGGATTTAGCCCATTGGCACAGATCCCTCCCTGATTAAAAGAAAATATGCAGATACCCTGATCTGCATATTTTTGAGGTGAGACTCGGCAATTGATTAATCTCTTTATAGAGATTCGTGCTTTCTTTCAGCAGGCTTGGGTATGCTTACGGTGATGCCCGTCCGGGACCGAGTAACGGGCAGAGGAAATACACATCCCCAGAATCCATAATATCGTCCCCATTCACATCCACCCACCAGCGTCCACCGACAAAGCCCTGGTCTCCAGGTCCGAACTCGGTTTGCAATCCGGTTGGACCTTCCATTTCCAGCTTTTGAAATCGCCCGTGTTGCGGCAGTGCACCAAGAACGATCGTGTCATAGTACAAATCTTGACTTGTTACGTAAACAACCCCAGTACTTGGGCCGTTTCGACCGCCAACTGCTGCGAATGCCGGAACAGCAGCCACAATGGCCAAGGCAAATACAAGTAACGACAGTACAATTTTTCGCTTCATTTCATTTTCTCCTTCTAAAGAATTGGGTTTGGATCATTTAGAAACTTCAACCGGTTTTCACCTCGTCTTCACCTCCACTCAACTCAGGCATCCAAAGATGATTTCTAAAACGAGTATTTCAAACTCTGATTGCGTTTTGCTTTCCAATGTCTTACGATTTCATTAACCTCTACAATTTTTCGTAATATTTCTTTAAGGATTACCCGGTACCATTGGGGAAGAGAATGAGATGGAAAACGCAGATATTTTGCTAATCGAAGATGAACCAAATATTCGCGAGGTGGTGACCCTTTACTTAGAGCGCGCTGGCTACCAGGTGAGGTCAATCGCGGATGGCAATTCAGCGATCGAGGAGTTGGAGCGTAATCTGCCAGATTTGGTGTTATTGGACCTTATGCTCCCAGGAGTTGATGGATATGAGATCACTGAGTGGCTTCGCTCCTTCAGTGAAATCCCACTCATCATGATCACAGCACGGCGCGAAATAACCGATCGCATCGCTGGGTTGGAAATGGGAGCGGACGATTATGTCGTCAAGCCCTTCAGCCCCCAGGAACTTGTCAGCCGGGTCCGAGCCGTATTGCGCCGATCCGCGGGAATTCGATCAAGCTCTGGACCACCGATCGACTACGGAGATATCCACATCGATCCGACAACCCGAATCGTAACCGTTCGCTCAGATGAAAAGAATTTAACTGCCAAGGAATTTGACATCCTATGGGAACTGGCCAGCCACCCCAGGCAAGTACTCACACGCCACCAATTGCTAGATCGTGTTTGGGGGCATGCAGAATATAT
>JAGLGG010000373.1 GCA_023144145.1 Anaerolineales bacterium
CACTTGAGGGTTGACATGACACTAGCTTGTTGGAACAGAGAAGATCACCCCTTGGATGTTTATTTGAGAAGCTGGGATGAATGGTTGGCTGGAATAAATGGAGAGGTGAGAAAAATGATTTTTCAAGGGAGTATATATTCTCACTTATTGACACCTAATAGATGAAATGGAAGGGAAACCTATAAGAGCTTATACAAACGACGAGGGAATACATGTTGCTAGTAAGTATGACTTAATGATTGTTTGGGATGGAAGCATAGGGAAAACTGCTAGAGGGATTCAGGGTGCAATTGGCTCAACTATTGCTGCCCTTACTCCAGTAATAATTCAAACAGAATTCTTAAATGCTTTTTTACAGCTGTCAAAACCAATTATTGAGCAAACGTCAAGAGGAACTGGATTACAACACATTAATCCTACTACTTTTTGGCCACTATCCTTCCCTCTCCCCCCTATAAACGAACAAAAGCGTCTTGCTGAAAAGCTCGACCACATCATGCCTAAAATCGATGCCGTTAAAGAACGGCTTGAGAGAATTCCACAGATTGTCAAACACATTCGCCAATCTGTGCTTAATGCTGCAATGGAAGAACAGCAGTAACCGAAAACCCCTGATACTTCGGGGTGCCCGTCAGGTGGGTAAGACCTACAGCCTGTTGGATTTCGGGAAAACATCCTTTCCACATTACCACTATATCAACTTTGAGCAGGATGAACGGGTCAGAACGCTGTTCGAAAAGGATCTCGATCCGACCCGTATTGTTGAAGAAATGCAGTTCTACCTCGACACATCGATCGATAAGCAGTCCGATCTGGTCATATTCGATGAAATCCAGCACTGCCTGAGAGCGTTAACCTCACTTAAGTACTTCTGCGAGCAAATGCCTGAGCTGGCACTATGCGCTGCAGGCTCGCTTTTAGGAGTATACCTGGCCGATGAATCGTTTCCGGTAGGAAAGGTTACCCTTCTGGACCTGTATCCCATGAGTTTTGAGGAATTCCTCGAGGGCGTCGGGAACCAGCGCCTGGTGGAATTACTCCGTTCCCATGTTTTTTCCCATCCCCTGCCCCAAGCGGCTCATGATCGGTTATGGGACCTGTGGAAACGGTACCTCATCGTCGGAGGTTTGCCGGAAGTTGTTGCCCTTTACCGGGACCAAATGGAAGACCAATATAAGGCTGTAAAGGATATCCGCGGGGTTCAACGTGATCTTTTAGAGACATACATGGCGGATATCGCCAAGCACTCGGGGAAGATCAACGCTCTACACATCGAGCGCCTTTGGCGCAACGTAACGCATCAGTTGGCGCGTTCTCAAGATGGCTCGGCTCCGAAGTTCCGGTTCAAAGACGTCGTTCCTGGGATACGGGGTTATGAACGTCTGGCTTCTCCTCTGAGCTGGCTGGAGAAGGCATGCTTGATTCTGCGTACCTCAATAGTCGAGAGGGCGGAGATACCACTGTCCGGTTTTGCACAGGGGAATCGCTTCAAACAATATTTTTTCGATGTGGGCTTGCTGGGCGCCCTCAGCGCTATCGATCCAGCCCGGTTTCTGATGTATGACTTCAAGACCTATAAAGGCTATGTAGCTGAAAATTTTGTAGCTCAGGAGTTGCGTTCATCCGGGGTTTTGGCATTGTATTGCTGGGTTGGACGAACGGCGGAAGTTGAGTTTCTGCTCGAAACAGCCGATGAGATCATTCCCGTTGAGGTCAAGGCCGGTAACATTACACAGTCAAAAAGCCTGCGAGTCTATGAAGAGCGTTACAAGCCAGGAAAAAGTATCGTCCTCAGTGCAAGTAATATAGATAGCCGAGGTCCACGATTACACGTACCGGTCTACCTCGCCGGAATGGTGAGAAAATACTTAACGAAAAAGGATTGATTACATTTGAAGAAGCTAACAGACTTGCCTCCGGAAGAAAGACCCCGTGAGAGACTTCTTGACAAGGGAGCGTGCGCGTTGGCGGATTATGAGCTTCTTGCCATAATGTTAGGAAAGGGAACACACAAGCACGATGTTTTTTCGATTTCCAGGAGACTCATCAAAATCATCGACCAAAAAGGTATCAACCTTGGCCCCGGAGACATCCTCGAAGTTGAGGGTATCGGTTCCGCTAAGGCCACATTGATAGCAGCGGCTCTCGAGTTTGTCCGGAGACGAATAAAACCGGAAGGCTTGAAGATCAAGTTTCCTCCCGATGTGCTTCCCCTCATCCGGCATTTTGCAGACCGGAAACAGGAGCACTTCATTTGTGTTTCCATAAACGGGGCAAACGAGGTGATGAACGTCCGGGTTATTACCATCGGACTGATCAATAGAACTAACGTGCATCCCCGTGAGGTGTTTGCCGACGTCATCGCGGAACGTGCCTCTGCGGTCATTATCGCTCACAACCAAGTCGGGGATTTAACACCCAGCAAAGAAGACAGGGAAATCACGGTAAAATTTAAAGCAGCTGGAGAGGTATTAGGTGATGAATAGCTTTTAGACCATATAATATTCAACAGAGAGAACTACTTCAGCTTCATGGAGAATGATATATTATAGAAGAAGAATTTAAAATTTTGGCATAACATGGCGCTGCACGGAGACGCCTTCTCGCTCCCTTCGGTTGCTGCGAGGGCGCAAGTCAGCTCTTCGTTCGACAAAACAGAAAAAAGAGAAATAGTCATCATGAAGCCAGGTTCAAAAGATATTAAAGTTAACATTCTTATTACAGGTGAAGAGCTTGAGGAACTACAGAAACATACTTGGTCAATGGCGGAGGCCTTTGGGCTTGATCGGCGCATTGAACAGTATAAAGGGAAGAACCCCATCGGTTTGTATCAATGGGACATGGACTGCTTAATTGATGTTCTCAGTATCGCCCTGGATGATTCAAAAGAATATCCTGACCATAGTAGTTCAGGTTACCTTGCACTGAAGGATTTATCAGAGAGACTGAAATCAGAATATGACAGGAATTTCGAAGCATGAGTTCTATTTTGGATATTGACTTGGACTATTTTAATTTGCTCGAAAATCCCGAAAAACGACTTCACGAATTATTAGAATGGGGAGATTGCCCTATCGCTTTCGTTGTTGAAAAACATCACAAAGCTTATTCTCGCTGGAAAGATCATGTTAGAAGGGGAACACTGACACAACCTTCTCATGTTTTGCACGTTGACGAACATCACGACATGATGGACGAAAATAAAAATACGAACATTGCTAATTTTATGTATCACGCTATGCGAACCTGGGAATTTTGTCGGGTACACTGGATGGTAGATACCCCAATTGATTCCCCTGAAATGTGGCTTGACGATGATGTTTGGCAATCATTTTCCAAAAGATTTAGCATTGGCCCCTCCCGCCCTCATGGATGGCCTAGGCCGGATATAGTTTCGATTTGCACAAGTCCTGAATTTATCAATACCGATTTGCTTCAACGACTTTTAAATACCGCTGGAAAATTCATGATACCAAAGCAGAAAGCTGACACAGTGAATAAATCGAAATGTCGAACAATGCAATTCACCTGACCTGCAACCCTGCACCGAATTTTGTAATAGATTCAGGCATTTTGCTTCTGCAATGTTGGCTGCAATCATCACGTAGGGCAGGTGATCGCACCCGTTGGAAGGCTTCAGTTCATGACAAAATGGAATACCAAGAGTAACTTTTTTTTAGAAAAAGATTGCAAAATATTCCCTGAAGGAATATAATTTGGATGGATGGGTACTGGAAGAGTCGCCGTTATTCGCCAGCAGATTCAGACGTTACCAGAAGAAGCATCCAAATGAAACTGCTGCCGTGATGAACAATCTCGATACGTATGTGCGCACACTCAACGCGGGTGTGAAACCGACACTTATCCAAGCAAGCTTCATACACAGGGAGCCTCAGGGCGTCATTGCGATAGACCAAAAGGGGACAAGGGGTAGTCCCAGACAGACGAGACTCTATGTCTATGCTTTTGAGATCGCCAACACACTATATCTCATAACAATCGGAGATAAGAACTCGCAAAAGAGAGACATTGAGGATTGCCGCCATTTTATGAGTTCTTTACAGAAGGAGTTGTAGAGATGGGCAAGCGATACAAGTCCGTTTCAGAAGTGGTCAAACAACGTACAGATGACAAGGAATTCCAGGAGGAGTTTGATCGCCAGATTTCAGATAAAACCTTATCCAAGACACTGTTCGCGATGCGGTGTTCTAAAGGCATAACCCAATCAGAAATTGCATCAAGACTGAACTGCACACAGAGCAGAGTGTCGAAACTGGAGAATGCCGGAGTAGATGCCATAAAGGTCAGCGACCTTGTTGCCTACGCTCAAGCTTTGGGCTTAAACATGTCTATCAGTTTCCATGAGAACATGACGTCAGTTGAGTGTGTCAAGTTTCATGCTTTTGAAATCAAAAAGCATTTAGATCATTTGGCAGATTTGGCATATAGGGATGATGAGATATTTAAAGGTGTTAAAGATTTCTACAACGATTACCTTATTAATATCATTCGCTTATTTAAACAGAGCGCAGACAAACTTCCGAAGAAAAACATTGAGAAGCGTGCCGTCTTAGAGGTGTGTGCTCCAACTGAAATTCCCAGTGACGAAATTCTTCTTGGGAAATAATCGCTCCTTCCAACACGCTGGACTTGACGCCTTCTCGC
>JAGLGG010000374.1 GCA_023144145.1 Anaerolineales bacterium
AGGGGAAGCCTTTTCAGGAGTGCTACGACCCCCGCACCTCTCGTCCTATGCCCTGGTATCTGGATTTGTTTAAGAAGGTCAAGGATGAACTGGCAGAGATGGGAATCGAGTTCCCGTATTAGGGCGAGGTTCACCAAACATAGGTCTGAGGGTTTCTGGAAAGGTCCCATAGTCCCCTTTTCCTCTCGGGTCTGTCTAAACAGTAATCGAATACATTTCGTTTCAACCATAAACATGAAGTATGGGCAACGCGTGCTGACGCACGTCGCCGGTTGCCCGTACACATGAGGTTATTGATGTCCATTGGTCAAATGTCAAATTATTGGCTCCCTGGCGGATGAATAAAGTCCATTTGGGACAGCCCCGCATTACTTCGAACACGTCAGATATATGGGCAATTCTATCCTCTAGTTCAACCTCTATTAATCCGTTGTTCATTACAATTGGGAGCAATGAGTTTTCGTAGAGGGAAACTTTCATCTTGTTATGACTGAACTGGATACTGTTGATTTCATAAGCACGGCGAACGATTTCCATCGCACTCGTCGGAAAGCCAAGCCGATCCTATTATGTCGATAGTGGCTTGCGTTTAGAAAATATTTCAGGCGCGGCAGAAATTAAATCACACGAGGTAGCGTCGAATGCCCCAACCCACTCTAGCCAATTCACCTAGACCATTGAGTTTCTTGGAGCGCAACTTGTTCGGTGTGGGTATCTATGAAGTGCCTGGCCTGATTCCGGGCATAATCAGCGTCATTGCCCTGGCCTGGTTGAGCAAATGGTTGAGCGAATTCCTCGGTGTCAATCTTCTCGGCTATGATAAATCACCCATTTCAGCGGTCATGCTGGCACTTTTAATGGGACTCATCCTTGGTGCAATCCTGACGATCCCTAAGGTTTTCACGCCAGGGTTTCGTTTTGCAGTGAAAAAGGTTTTAAGACTGGGCATCATCCTGCTGGGGATTCGGTTGACCATTTTTGATGTTTTCAAACTCGGTGCCATCGGTGTGCCCATCGTCTTGATATGTATATTGGGGGCTTTGTTCATCACGACAATTATCAGCAGGCGTTTGAATTTACCTGAACGACTGGGCACTCTCATCGCGGTGGGAACCTCTATCTGCGGTGTTTCGGCCATCCTTGCCACTGGACCAGCCATCGACGCCGATGAGAAGGAGTCGGCTTATGCCGTGGCAGTGATCACTGTTTTTGGATTATTTGCGACTCTTTTTTATCCGTATATAGCTGATGTAATTTTCGCCGGCGACGCCGTGCGCGCAGGGCTCTTCCTGGGCACCTCCGTTCACGACACCTCACAGGTTGTCGGATCAGCAAGTGTGTATGCCGATGTTTTTGGGCAGTCGCTTGCACTGGACGTTGCCACAGTCACCAAATTAGTTCGCAATGTTTTCATGGCGTTGGTCATTCCCTTTATGGCTTTCTACTACGGGCGAAGAACCAGCGCCCAAGCCTCCGGCGAGAGTAAGAAAACCAGTATTTTAAAATTCTTACCGCTCTTCATCCTGGGTTTTATCGCCTTAGCTATACTCAGATCGATTGGGGATGCGGGGATCAACCTTGGCGCCTCCGCTTTTGGCATATGGGACGAAGGTGCTTGGGGTTCGCTAATTTCGATAATAAAAACCTGGGCAGCTAACTTCCTGGTGGTTGCATTGGCTGGCGTCGGGCTCAGCACCAACTTTCAATCCTTCAAAGGTTTAGGAATTAAACCCTTCATAGTTGGTATGAGTTCGGCCTTAGCCGTAGGCGGTATCAGCTTCGTTGCCATTTCCATCCTGGGGAGTTATGTCACGTTTTAGCCCTGAACAGACCAGTTTTTTCTTCGGAGCGAATCCAATCGCGGCCCAACTAGCATATTTCTGACGTAAGGGCGAAGCTTCCAGAATAGTCGATTAGTCAATTTGTCAACTGGTCAATGGGGTCGAACAGGAAACCGGGATTAAGAAGTAATTTACCAGGAAACTCAACGAAGGAAACTGGCTGCCCGGGACATGAAAGATTTCCCAATTTACACATTGACAGATCAACAAGTTGACTAAAATTGCAAATTCTTCGCCCCTACAGCGTCCTGGGATAAAACTGGCCGGGCGCGTGTTCTACGATCACGTTGGAGCCCGGCCAGTTGGTAAATTTATAGGTGGATTTTTCGGTTTACTCTGTTGGTTTTGTAGCCGTCACCTTGGCACTGAAGATGGCCTCATATATCGAAGAGTCCGTATCTGATCCGTTATCCCCCAGGTCGATGTGTGAGATCTATCCTAATATTGCAACATATATATTGTTCCGAATTGCCTTCGCGATTAATTTTAGATAGGATTCTTAATTCGAGATCAAGAGGAACCCCATGAAGCGAATCTGGCCCAATCCAATAATCGAGATTATGCCCTTCAATGACATCGAAGAGTCACGAGATGTGGCGCTCGTATTCAGCCGCGCGGCATACGATGCGGTGAAGGAGCGCCTCCACTTCAACATTTCTTCCTTCACGGAACCCCTGGAAGCTACCTTGGCGCACTGGGATGCCATTGGAGCTGATTTAAAAGGAGATGTTATCTACGCAGTGGGTGGGGGCCTCGCCGTTGACACCGCGAAGTACCTTGCAGTGAAATTTGGCAAGCCCATAATCAGTTTGCCCACCGCACTTTCCGTGGACGCGTTCATGACCTGGGCATCAGGCTACCGAGACAAGGGTTGCGTTTACTATACGGAAACCAAACCGCCGGACAAATTGATCGTTGACTTTGAGGTCATAGGGGCAGGTCCAGCGTCGATTCGAGCAGCAGGGATC
The DNA here is from genome assembly GCA_023144145.1 of Anaerolineales bacterium. Classification (GTDB taxonomy): domain Bacteria; phylum Chloroflexota; class Anaerolineae; order Anaerolineales; family E44-bin32; genus JAGLGG01. The sequence goes on from JAGLGG010000374.1 coordinate 2,810, forward strand.
ACCGATGTCCTGTCCATTGCTACTGGCTCATGGGATTGGAAATTCGCTGAAAAAGAGGGTCAAAGCACTCCAGAAACCGAGTTTATCCCATATGCGTACGACGCAGCTCAGGCGATTTTGGATGGAGTAATGGATTGTGCCGAGGCTGCCGGAAAGGGAGAACCTGATGGTTTGAAGCAGTTGCTTGATTGCCTCGCTCTTCAAGTTCAGCTTTGTAACCTGATCGGACATGCCCGCCCGGAGGAGGGCAGTGAGCACTACTTCGCTTACTCAGTTGAAAATGAGATGGAAAAAGGATTACCGCACGGAGATTTGGTCGGACCTGGAATAATGCTCATGGCAGGTTTACAGGGTCAGGACTTGGCGCCGCTAAAGAAAGCGCTTGATGCCTGCAATATCCCCCTAACGAACATCGCTCAAGTTGCGATCGAGCGGACAGTGCTAGGTTTGGCGGAATACTCTACAAGGCATGGATTAGCCTACGGGATCGCACATACCCTAGATGAGACCCATTTGGATAAATTGCCGTCGCTGCGTTAGGAATCGAGATTAGTTCAATCATTCCCTACAGCGTCCGGATCGAAACCTTAATAATCCGGGCAGGTATGGAAACCTGCCCTACAATTTAAGTGAAAGGC
>JAGLGG010000375.1 GCA_023144145.1 Anaerolineales bacterium
GGAGCGGTAACAAATGCCACTTTTTAGACAGCCCCTCTTCATCTTTATCAGTCGAATATGCTTATGTGAATAAAACGAGCCAGGTGCTACCGGTTATCAAGCCCAACAAACCACCCGCCAAGACATCGGAGATGTAATGGACTCCCATTGCGACCCTCGCAAGTGCAACCAACGGTGCCCATAAGATGATTATGGGGATGGACCAAAGAGGTCCAAGCACTGTGATCAATGTGGCAAGCATCACTGATCTGGCGGCATGCCCAGAAGGGAATGAATGGGGGTCGGTGTTACGGTAGATCGCCCCCCAGTCCCCCTCCGGTCTTTGTCGACGGACCAGTAGTTTGATAGACAGTACGACGATGGCGGTGATAGTGATAGACCCGAGCAAGTGAATGGCCCAGACCTTTGATTCTGGGTTTCCTGTCAGAAATACTATTCCCAATCCAATACCCCAAAACCAAGAATCGCCAGAGTGAGCTACAAGTGCAGCCAAATTACGCAGAGGTCCTGGATTCTCTGCGATCCGTAGCTTTGAAGACCAGCGGTTATCTGTCTCTAAGAGTGTTTTGATATTCAAGTGGTTTCGTCTCGCAGCGCTAAGAATTCCTTTTGGATTATTTCATATTGATGAGGTTTATCGACATCCATCGCTATTTCCGCGTAGGGTGAAAATCGAACCTTTCCTCGAAGACCGAGACGATCGCTTGCGATCACCTCGGCCGAGCTTAAAGAGAGCCGCCGAATGAGCAGCTTCAGTAAAACACTGAATCCGATGAACCTCGCTTGAGTGAGCGGGTTTTTCCGAGCAGATATCAACCTTTGCCAAAGCGCTTCATTATCGATTGTTTGAATCCTAATAATGTTGATGTCAGCTCCGCACACTTCCGCTTCAACAAATCGAGTATAGGTGCGGTTGGATCCAGGGAATCGTTGCTCCATTACAGAGCGTTTAACAACGGCAAGGTCATAATCGACCTCGGAGGTCAGAGCCGTATTCACTCTCCAATCAACCATTTGCCCAGTAATCAAAGGTATATCACTCGATGTGATGAGCACATGTGACGAATTTGGGGAAGATGACAATGTCTGATTGAAGCCCGCTTTTACGTTCTCAAGTATTCCTCCATGATCCTTCGTGAAAGTCATGGGTTTCCCGCTGTACAGGGTCCCGCGCTGGCTGATCCCTATCACATGTATCCCACTAATAGACTCGGCATCATTTAACGCATCAAGAACCCATTGGACCATGGGTTTTTGTCCAATGGGCAAGAATGCTTTATGCATTTCACCAGTGAGCATATAAAGCGGGTCACGCTCATTGGTTATTCCACCAGCAAGAACGATTGCTTCCATAAATTACCTATTGTGCTGATATTCGTGATTCAGGTAGCCAGCTATGCAAGGTTCATAAACTCGCAAAACAAAAGGGATCACGCATCCCAGCACGGAAGTGTACGCGCCAATAGCAGGATGTGTCAACTAAGGGTTGGATAGCCCGAATGGGAGACCCATCTTGCGTCTCAAGTTTATGGGTGTTCTGATGCGGCAGGATAATGTTTGGGTGTGGTGATGAAATCTGCATTGTCGCGATATTTCACTGGGGCTGTTACGGATTCCAAAGGAATTGCTTCAGGGGGATGCGACCCTTCTCATCAATAGATACTCCCTCTTCTTCTAACATCAGGGGCTGGATTTGGGGACCGTGCCCTTCACTCACACTTATCTGCCCCTTGCTATTTATCACCCGCCACCATGGCACGTCATCCGGACAGGACTTCATGGCATACCCGACCCAGCGTGCACGAATTTTTTTATATGCGAGTGGATCGATCCCGGTTGGTTGAGGGATATGGGAGGCGATCCCGCCATAGGTCATCACTCTTCCTCTTGGGATCTCGCGCACCAATTCATACACTTGTTGGCGGAATTCATCGTAGGGGCTGAGGGCAGGATTTTTGTTCATTGATTAAATATTTCAGTCGTATTTTTCTCGGAACACCTTGTGGCCAGATACTCAGGGATTAGTGATCAGGGATTAGGTGCTCAATAGATGTGCTGTTATTTCGAGTTAGGTGTGGTATTTTAAGTCCTACTCCCTGGTTGTTGACCCCAATCCGTCATTACGTCCACAATCTCTCAAATATAGAAAGTCATATCCAACGGTTCAATTGCTAAGTTTTGCAATTGGCGGTAAGGCGCGTTTGAATTGGTTTTTACGAATTCGATCTATCACGAGCTCCACGAACTTGCGGTCGAAGCCGGCCTCTCCACAATCTTCAATTGAAAATCGACCATCAACCAAGCGAACCAACAAGCGATCGACCTCGGCATAGGTGAAGCCCAATTCACCTTCGTCCGTTTGACCTACCCATAAATCAGCGGAGGGTGGTTTGGATAGTATTGCTTCGGGAACGCCCAACGCTGCTGCTAATTGCCGGAGTTGGGTTTTATAGAGATCTCCCAGGGGGTTAAGTGCACAAGCCGCATCTCCATAGATGGTCGTATATCCAAGCAGGATTTCAGTCTTATTCCCCGTGCCCACCACCAATCCCTCGAATGCCGCCGATTGGTCATAAAGTACGATCATGCGCACCCGAGCCATGATGTTACCCTTGCGAATTTGATCGGCGTCTTGGGTGTGCTGAAGCATTGCATCCACCATTTCTGTAATGGGTACTGTTAATTTCTTCGCTCCACTCTTTTCGATGACCCACTTTGCATGTTCTAATGACTCAGGAGAGGAGGTTTTGTAGGGCATGCGGATGGCAAGCACATTTTCTGAACCTAATGCCTCGGTTGCCAACATTAATGAGACTGCGGAGTCAATGCCGCCGGAAACACCAACGACCGCGCGCGAAAACCCCGCGCTCACCATCTCGTTTCTTATAAACTTCACAAGAATTTTTCGAGTGAGCTCGGGATTTATGTCTAATGAGAACTGATTTCCGACCATAGGTTACTCAACTTTCTTAGCTTCATAGAGATCACGTAGGCAGCTGATCTCTGCACCATGATGTAGATCATGGTAGATCATCGCCCAAAATATGCGCCACGTGGGCCATTCGTCCCCCCAATTTGTTTTTCGAGGTGTGGCCAAATCTTCATCTGATAGTTTCTCAATGGCGCTCTTTATCTTCTGATAACCTGCCTCAAGCCAAATTTTTGCTCCTTCGGCGGTGTGAGGAATCTCAAGGTCGTCCCACGATAGTTTTCCTGGTCCAAAAGCATATTCGTAGTACATCCATTTGCACGCAGCAGTATGGACGAGGCGCCAGCCGATGGTTGTAAAGGGCGGTGGCTCTGGCTCCGGCTCGGCATAGTCTATGACCCAATTCCCCAGATCATCTTGATGAACAGTCCAACAATTTGGGACTGGCTCCCAATAAAATTCCTGATCAGTTATGCCTTCCAGGCTCGTGTTGAGCCCTTCCCAGGCAACCCTCATTTGATTTTTTAGCAATTCAACCGTTTGGCCATCCATCAAACACTCTCCTAATGGAATGTCTCTCACCGCGTAGTAAATGCTTGCATGGAATCACATCTATTTCATGAGTTTAGAAACCTTAGTCCTAAATTGAAGAGATTCTCGCGTGCTTCCAGGTTCGCATCAACATCCCCTCGGCACGCATTCATTTATACCATTGCCAGTTTAATTCTTGTTTTTACCCCGTTGAATTAGAGTTATTTTCGCAAAATATAAAAGCAAAACGAGGGATATCAACAAAATGGGTATGGTCGCTAAAGCGTCAAGTCGATACCCGTTTATAAGTCGGATTGAGTCTCCTCTGAAAAAGTAAAGAAGCAAATTGGTTGTTGAAATCAAACCCAAGCTTGCACTGGTCAGAATACCATCTTTCACA
>JAGLGG010000376.1 GCA_023144145.1 Anaerolineales bacterium
CCAACAACGTAGGCCACTGAGCCGTAAGCGATAAGAGGAACATAGGGCCATATTGTATGAATGACCTTTTTATGCCTTACAGCTCGATCAATCAGGAAGGCCGTAATCCGCCAGAAGGTTAGTCGAGAAAAATGTTTTGCGTTAATGAAAAGTGTGTCCATATCCCGTCACTTAGATGTGCTCATTCGAATGACTTTCCCTTTTCCATCTGCGACGACACGAACGACCCGCCGCATAGTGCGACCTCCAGGTAATTCCACATTTGCCTTATAGGTTAAGACAAACCTCTTGTCATTTTTCCCCGAAGATTGAGACTTAATCAATGGTTTACGCCCCTTCATTTCAGGGAATTGCTTTACTACCTTTCGAGAGACTTTTTCAACCGCGCTATGTTCCATAGCCGTTTACCCTTCATCCGATGGCAAGTCGTTTCCTTAAGAATGTGGGCAGGTCTAAATCAATTAGCTCGTTATTGGCCGCCTCGGCTTCACCTGTTGCCAGCACATTAGAGGTTGCTTTCACCATCTTTTTTATAGGTCGAGCTCCGATCCCGGTGATGATGAGAATGACTTGCGCACGACCAGCCATTGCGGGTTCTGTCGTCGCACCCAAGATAATATCTGCATTCGGAGATAACGACTCTCTGAGTTCATTTACGGCTTCGCCGATTTCAAATAGGCTCAACTCATCCCCGCCGGTGAAATGTACGAGCACGCCGGATGCTTGATCCAGACTATTGACACTTAGTAAGGGATGATTCAGAGCTTGCTGGATCGCATTTTTCGTTTTCTGTGATCCTTCACCCAACCCGATTGCTATAAAGGATCCACCTCCGTTCAGAAGTAAGTTGCGAACATTGGCGAAATCAACATTGATCAATCCAGCACGTGTTATCAATTCTGAGATCCCTTGCACCCCTTGGCGGAGGACGTCATCGGCCAAACGGAAGGCAATCTCAAGAGTGAGGTCTTTGGGAACGACCTTTAATAAGCGGTCATTTGGTACGGTGATTAACGTATGTGTATGTGGTTGAAGCGCCAGCATGCCCGCTTTGGCATTTTGCGCCCGGCGGGCCATCTCAAAGGAAAATGGCATGGTGACCACCGCAATCACCACGCTCCCTTTTTCTTTAGCGATTTCAGCAACAATTGGGGCTGCACCAGTACCCGTGCCGCCTCCCATTCCAGCTGTTATGAAAACCATATCTGCACCCGACAATGCTGCGGAGATCTCCTGACTGCTTTCCAAGGCAGCAGCAGAACCAACCTGAGGGTCTCCACCTGCGCCTAAACCTCGCGTGACCCTTGGACCAAGTTGGATTTTTGTCGGAGCGAGGCAGGACACCAAGGCTTGTCGATCGGTGTTAGCAGCAATGAACTCCACCCCAGATAAACCCAATTCGATCATCCTATTGACTGCATTTGATCCTGCTCCACCAAGGCCAATTACTTTAACATTCGCCTGGCCCAAGTTTCCAATGTCTTGGATTGGATCCGGTGAATTGACTTGATGTGGTCTCGTTTGTTCGATCATTTTTCTCTCCCGCTATTTTGGCCAACAAGCCTATGGATAAGGGCTTGGACGTGATCTTCTTTTTCGATTGTTTTTTCATCAACTAATTTTGGCTGGATTTCTGGTGAAATTCGTTTGACCGTGCAGCCAGCCTTGAGCAGGTCTTGTTCGATTAAGGCAGTAACAGCGTCCTGATCACCCACCAGGGTCACGGTTTGAGCGAGCTGAGCTTCAAAGGGTGAATAGCCCACGACGGGACTAAGTTTGCGTAAAATTTCAGCCACCCCATCATGGGTGACAACATCTTGAATATCTGTGCCCTCAGGGAGTAAGACGTAATGTCGTAGAGGTTTGCGAGCGACCTGCTTGCTGCTGGACAGGTATTTGCGAAGAGCATGAACTGTAGCAATGGGCGCCTCAATTGAAGGGAACCATGCGTTTTCATGGTCACTATGGTGGCTATCGCAAGATAGCAGGTAAAAATTAATATTCCTCACTGTAGGTGGAAGATTCCCATCCTCGAGAGTCTTGATTATTGCGAGGGTACTTTGCTCGTGTTGGGCTGAGTCTGACACGGCATAGCGTTGATTGGATCCAGCACCAACACAGATGAGCGGCATCAATTGACCAGTGGAGTTTAGCGCAAGACTGTCGTACCAATCGAAAATCCGGAAGCCACGATGATCCTGAGATTCCTGGTTTCTCATATATGGCCGTGCGCTATCCCACTTCTCCGGACCTCCAATACCCCAATCTTCAGGTCGATCATAAGTCCATGCATAAAAGGATATGTTTAGGTCGCGAAGTAGGGATTCTCGCCTGCGCCGTTTAATCGATCGGAGCACTCCCTCCAGAAAGGCTGTGTCCCAATAATCTCCTCCTGGCTCTAACGGCGGGAGAACTGGCATCAGGCCGGATGATCGCACCAATTGTAAGGTTGGCAGAGCGATATCTACGAACCGTTCAACCAACCCTTTTTTATGCCAGGCATCATTTGCCCAATGGTCGCGTAGGTTCGGCCGGTCATATATGATCACAAAGCGTACGCCCCATCGGGCGTAGGCTTCCAGAATCGGCCGGAGTGAACTTTCATCCATAATCCCAACGGGGTGGGGAATGTGGATGATCGGTTCTATTCCCGCTTCCATAAGGCCTTTGATGAAATTCTCTGGTATGGCTCGCCTGGCAGAAGCTCTGAGGGTCAACCACCGAGCCTCTAAAGATGCCAAAATCGGTAGCCAAGTATACAAATCCTGATCAGTGAAATGCTGATCATCAGGAAAATAATGAAAGCCCAATTGTGGAATTGTCTTTGCCATTACAGGTCCACCCTTACGAGATATATTAATGCAAGTTGTGTGCCGATATTGGTCTTGTGGAGATGGGATTTGTGGGTTTTAAGTTATGTTGGGATTGCGTGCTATGCTGCCGCTCCCGAATAAGTAAACCCCCGGGGGTCTGACCAAAAAATCTGTGACGGCCAAGCAGCTGCTCAGACCCCCGGGGGTTAATATGGTTGCTGGTTAAGTCGAGCGTGGGATCTCCAGCGGCAAGCCGCTGGACTCCTATTTGGTCCGAAGGATTTATCCTATCCCGCAGTCGGAGTGTGGGAGTCCGGGCTTCTGGTTAAGTCGGGCGTGGGATCTAAGTCAACCCCCGGGGGTCTGGCCAAAAAATCTGTGACGGCCAAGCAGCTGCTCAGACCCCCGGGGGTT
>JAGLGG010000377.1 GCA_023144145.1 Anaerolineales bacterium
CGGCCTGCTCGCCTAAGGTATAATCATTCGCTGAAGATAATGTCTCTAATTACGGCTCAAGATCTATCAAAATCTTATGGCGCACAGGATGTTCTAACGGACATTTCTTTTGCCATACCGAAAAAAGCAAGAATTGCGTTGGTGGGTAAAAACGGGATTGGCAAAACAACCTTATTGCGCCTCATCACAGATGCAGAAAAACCTGACATTGGTCGAATCCACAGATCAAAAAAACTCCAAATTGGTTATCTTCCCCAAGAGGCAAGTTATTCGAGGTCAAAGAGGCAGGAGCTGCAGTTAAGTCTCTGGCAATCCTCGTTGGAAGCTTTCAAAGATTTAGTTGTTCAGGAAGCTGAATTAGAGAATCTCGCAAGCATGATGGTGGATTCGGATCCCACCGGAACGATCCTGGAAAAGTATGGAAGGTTGCAAGAGGCATTTGAGGAAGCAGGTGGCTATACCTATACCTACCGCGTTCGTAAGGTTCTCAACGGATTAGGTTTCTCACCCCATGAGTATGATAAGAGCTTGATAGACTTCTCGGGAGGGGAAAAGACTCGAGCATTCTTTGCACGCCTGCTTCTAGATGATCCGGAATTACTCGTTTTGGATGAGCCAACCAATCATCTCGATATTCGCGCTATTGAATGGTTGGAAAAGTGGCTTCGAGAGTGGGATGGAGCCGTAATTATCGTTTCGCATGATCGATATTTCTTGGATAAAACTGTGAGCGCCATCTGGGAATTGTCCGTTGGTGGGCTGGAAAATTATCGCGGCAATTATAGTGATTATCTGGAGCAACATGAACACAGATGGGAATACCGTCAATCGCAATTTGAAGCCCAGCAAGAATTTATTCAGAAAGAAGAAGAATATATTCGGCGAAATATTGCTGGGCAAAACACAAGGCAGGCACAAGGTCGTCGCAAACGGCTGCGGCGCCTCCTGCGAGATCAAAAACTAGAACGCCCAATCGATGACAAAACAATACGCTTTGATTTCGGTAAGACAAAGCGCTCAGGAAATATTATATTAGAGACAGAATCCCTTGGAATAGGCCATCCCAGTGAGCAAGTAACTCTCTTTAATATGCCCGATCTAGTCCTCAATCGAGGCGAGCGCGTTATTCTGATGGGGCCTAACGGATCGGGAAAAACAACATTTTTGAAGACAATTCTGGGAGAGATCCCACCGGGCGAAGGAATTCTCAAAATGGGGGCAAGCCTCAAGATTGGTTATTTTGCCCAAGCTCATGAGGATTTGAACCCTGAATGGAGTGTCCTTGAGGAGGTAACCCGAGCCTCGACCCTCAAGGAAGCAGAAGCGAGGAATTTTTTAGGGGCGTTCCTGTTTAGTGGGGACGATGTTTTCAAAACAATAGATGCTTTGTCAGGAGGGGAGCGCGGGCGATTGGCAATTGTGAAATTAATCTTGCAAGGGGCTAACCTGTTGTTATTGGATGAGCCAACCAATCATTTGGATATCCCCTCACAGGAAATTCTACAATCCGCACTTTCCCAATTTCCAGAGACGATCTTGATGGTTTCCCATGATCGTTATCTGATAGATCGTCTTGCTACTCAATTGTGGGTGATTGATCCATTGGAGAAGAGTTTGGCTGTCTTTAAAGGTGGGTACACAGAGTATGCTGATGCAAAAAGAGCGCCGGTGAGCACCAGAAAAGCCAAAAAGGTGAGGAAGCCCAAAGCGTCAATCCAAAAACAGGTCAACGCTCCCAAGATAAATCTGGATGCAATTGAGGAAAAAGTTGCAGCTCTGGAGCTTCAGTTGAAGGAAATCACGACCGAATTGATGGAATCCAGGGGTGATCATGAGAGAATCCGTGAATTAAGTGAAACCTATGCCGCAGTGGAACAAGATTTGCAACAACATCTTGGGGTGTGGGAGCGCTTTGCCTCCACCAGTAAGGAGGCGTGATATAATCCGCTCGTTTGCCTGGAAATTTCACGCATAAATATACGAATGCAAATATGGAACCATTAAAAGTCCGTAGCAGAAGGGTTAGGATCCGCAATCGATCCACATTACTCGTGGCGAGTGCTGCAGTTTTGGTTGCCATTATTGCTGCAATCCTCATATTCAATACAGTGCGCAATTTAGTTGCTGGTTGGACATCCGGATCGGCCAATCCCTTTGGTTTATCAAGCACTGATGTCGCGGCAGGCACATTATCTCCCGATGATCCCATACTTAATATTCAGATTGAAGACACACCTGTGCCCTGGAATGGCACCGAGCGAGTGACCATACTCCTTATGGGATTGGACGCCAGGGATTGGGATAGAGATAATGGCCCTCCCCGAACTGACACAATGGTGCTTTTAACCATTGATCCAGTTGCATTGACCGCTGGGATGCTGTCAATTCCGAGAGATTTGTGGGTAGAAATCCCCGGTTATGAGCACAATAGGATTAACACAGCGTATTTTCTCGGCGAAGCTTATAAAGTACCAGGTGGTGGACCGGCACTTGCCATGAAAACGGTTGAAAACCTCTTGGGTGTTCCAATTCAGTACTACGCGGTGATTGAATTCTCGGCCTTTGAGCGGATGATTGACGAGATTGGTGGAATTGATGTATTGGTAAAGGAGCGCATGAAAATTTCCCCCATCGGGAGAACGAGCATTTGGCTGGATGCCAAGCCTTATCATCTAGATGGGTCCGAAACCTTAGCTTACGCACGCGCGCGCAAGACCGATGGGGGAGATTTCGACCGTGCGGAACGACAACAGCAAGTAGCCATGGCCATCAGGGATCGAGTGGTTGGTTTTGACATGATTCCACTCTTAATCACCAAGGCACCAGCGCTTTATCAGGAGTTGAAGACCGGAGTTCGCACTAATCTGATCGATCCTGGTGCTCCACCCAATCAATTAATAGATCAACTTCAGCAGTTGATCAGTCTTGGATTGATCGCGTTAGACCTGGATCCAACAACCATCAAGAAGGGGGTGATCAGTCCGCCGGATCAAGTGGTATTCACACTCCTGCCCAGTGGTGCGGATGTCTTACAACCTGTGCCGGATCAGATCAGAATTTTGAGAGATGAAGTATTTACGATTACCGGTTCCCTGGGCCCTTCCATTCCGGATGCTGATCCATTAAATGCGGCAGCCTTAGAGGGTGCCAAGGTGGCGGTGCTAAACGGGGCGGGAATTGAGGGATTGGCGGGGAGGGCAGCCGAGTATCTTGAAGCGCAAGGCTTGAATATCGTTGAAGTCGGCAACGCCGATCGATTGGATTACTTTAAAACTGTTGTCATCGACTACACAGGTAACCCCTACACGCGCCAATTCCTTATGGGAATCGCAAACCTTGCGGAGGGTCAAATCCTGAGCCAGCATGATCCAGATAGTGAGATTGACATTGCCATAATTCTTGGCTTGGATTGGACAATTCCATAGTTTCAGCACGAAATTCCACCAGCGCCCCATCGACCTTCGTATACTTGAGTATCTTGACTCCAGGCAGAACATACAAATTTCAGCACCAAATGAAAATAATCACCCCCGAGTAAAAGTTCAAAACAGGAGTTCATCATGGACCTTCAATTAAAGGACAAAGTTGCATTAGTGGTGGCTGCATCTAGGGGTCTAGGCAAGGCAGCCGCGATGGCACTTGCTGAAGAAGGTGTCAAAGTCGCAATATGTGCTAGGAGTGAGGAGCTTGAGCAATCGGCGCATGAAATTCGAGAGCGAACTGGGGGCGAGGTCTTGGCAGTGAGAGCTGATGTAACCGTTACCGGAGATGTATCTCGAGTGGTGGCTGAGACAATCGAAAGTTTCGGACGGATCGACATTCTTATTTTAAACTCCGGAGGTCCACCACCAGGTGGCTTTTTCGACTTAAATCCCGCCGATTGGCAAGCTGCCATAGATCTCACCATTATGAGCGCGGTAAATATGTGCTATGCAGTAGTACCTCACATGGTGGAGAACGGCTCTGGCAGTATTGTTGCCAATCAGTCCTATTCAGTTAAACAGCCAATCGACAATTTGATCCTATCCAACTCAATCCGCATGGCAGTCATAGGATTGATGAAAAGCCTGGCGAATGAACTTGGCCCAAAAGGTATTCGGGTAAATTCAATCAATCCTGCCTGGACCTGGACTGGGAGGGTCGAGCAGTTGATGAGCGACAGGGCGATGAGGAATGACACTACAGTAGAAGATGAAGCTGCTAAGGTGTCGAAAGCGGTTCCGCTCGGACGGATGGGCACTGTTGAAGAGTATGGAAAGACAATCGCCTGGTTGGCGTCCCCCGCAGCTTCATTCATCAACGGTCACGCCTTGATGTTCGACGGAGGAGCGACCAACACTGCACTTTAATAATCAGAACCCGACTAGATTATTAAAAAAAATCACAAAATTTATCCAGTAAGGATGCTGTAAACGCTCCGATCTCGGTAATGGATCGTTTATGCGAAAAAGACAGAATGGGGTTGTTCCAAAAGGACGGCTCTCGCTGTGTGGAGATGTGAAAACTGATCACTTTCACATTTTCGCTA
>JAGLGG010000378.1 GCA_023144145.1 Anaerolineales bacterium
GTCGGGCAGGCGTGGCCAGGAATAGAGGTCAAATTAGCCAAAGACGGTGAAATATTCGTCAAGGGACCAAACGTGTTTATGGGTTATTACAAAAATCCAGAAGCAACTGCCAGTGATCTTGTAGATGGTTGGTTGCATTCTGGTGATCTGGGCGAGTTTGATGAAGATGGTTTTTTGACCATAATTGGGCGTAAAAAAGAGATCCTGATCACCTCAGGTGGGCTGAACATCGCCCCAAAGAATATCGAGGCGGCTCTGATGAATTTACCACTTGTGTCCGTCGCGGTCTGCATTGGTGATAAGCGGAGGTACATTACTGCCCTTGTCACACTAAATCCTGAAGCGATGGAAAAATTCTGTCAGGAAAATTCACTTAATGGTGATGAATTGCACACTCACCCAAAGGTGGTCGCGGCGGTGCAAGTAGGTATTGAGGAACGGGTCAACGCCCACTTTTCTCGAGCTGAGCGTGTGCGCGACTTTCGCATCTTATCTCGAGAATTATCTCTTACAGAAGGTGAACTGACTGAAACATTTAAAGTTAAACGGAGAGTGGTCAACGAACATTTTCACGATGAGATCGAGTCAATGTATTCTGACGATTAACGAACAGTATTGCGATATAAGATCTACCTCGAAACCAACTCTATTTGGTAATCGATGATTACGCTTCAATCATTTCATCCGTTGTTGCACTTGGTAGTTGAATCTAAGCCTTCAATTTTTGCAATTATCCTATTTAATGTTCTTGCAGAATCGTTACTCAGGGTTTAGGGGTGAAACGTATAGTTCTGTTGCATAAACTACTTAATCGTATCTGGTCGTCCAATTCCTCGTCCATGTGAACCCCCTCGTATCAAGCCAGACCGCAAATTCTTGGTTCAAACCTCGCCTGATGAGGTTTTGAGCTCTACGAATGAAATATCCTTCGAAATAACGTCCAGATATACGAATAGATAACGGTCATCGGCTAGCCTAAGTTTAGGTGTTCACGAGAAATGTTCGTTTTTCATACTTGCACTCGTTAGAGCCATTCCATTCAGAGGCTATCCCGAGATGAGTAAGAATGAATAATCATCGATTTCGACACCTATTAAACCAAATGAGAGTGGAGGAAAAGTCGAATCCTAATGACGACCGTATTCGCCACCCAAGTCGATAAAAAGTGAAATTCGAACTTTTTCCGAACGAATTCGTGGGAAAGGGAAATGAAACGTATTCCAAAATATTTAATCGCGAGCGTAAATTCAAAAATCGGACCAAATTCATTGGGACACATGATTACAGCTTTGGTCTAAGTTCTTTTGTGATTACCCTGGCATTCCACGAGTTCGTTATCAAACGCCTTAAACCCATGAGAACTTTATTCGGAATGAAATCCAGATATCAGAGAGCTTGATGAGGAGAATCATAATGACCGAAAACACCGTCCTTCATCGATTGATTGAGAACGAGCGGATCCGGCCCAATCATCCTGCCTATTATGTGAAGAGTAGCGATGCCTGGGTACCTACTACATGGCTTGAATACGTGGCACAGGTGCGACAGGCAGCTGGTGCGCTCATATCTCTCGGTTTCGAGTCCGGGGGGTGCGTATGTATCTTGGGATTCAATCGACCAGAGTGGGCTATTCTCTGCTTGTCGAGCATGTTGGCCGGCGGCCATTCCGCTGGAATCTATGCCACCAGCTCCCCTCCTGAAGTTCAATATATCGTCGAAAACTCAGAGGCGAGCATTATCCTGGTGGAAAATAAAAAACAATGGGAAAAGGTGCGCCAGGTGCGTGACCAATTGCCTGGGCTGAAACACGTTGTATTGATGCGC
>JAGLGG010000379.1 GCA_023144145.1 Anaerolineales bacterium
GGTGAACATATCGCTTACGTAGGTGTAGATGCAACCCATACCATCGGTGAAAAAACTCAAGTCATCGAGGCAGATTCGAAATATCTCGTTCCTGGCCTCCTAGATGGTCATATGCACGTCGAGTCAGGCATGGTCACCGTGACTGAATTTGCACGCGCGGTAATCCCGCATGGGACCACGGGAATGTTCATTGACCCCCATGAAATTGCCAATGTATTTGGATTGCGTGGTGTTCGTATGATGGTTGACGAAGCGTTAGATCAACCCATCCACGTGTGGGTGCAGGTCCCATCCTGCGTCCCCTCCGCCCCAGGGCTTGAAACTCCCGGCGCTGATATTGGACCCAAAGAAGTTGCTGAAGCGCTGAAATGGCCTGGAGTTATTGGCTTGGGCGAAATGATGAATTTCCCCGGCGTGTTTAACTCTGACGAAAAAATGCATGCGGAAATGGCAGTTACAAGAGAGGCCGGAGTAGTTATTGGAGGGCACTATGCCTCCCCCGATCTTGGGTTGCCCTTTCACGGATACGCGGCGGGAGGTCCGGAGGATGACCATGAGGGCACACGGCTGGAGGACGTGGTCGCGCGTGTGCGCCAAGGGATGAAGGCCATGCTGCGGCTTGGATCGGGCGTGGACGACATCAAAGATCAACTCCCAGCAATTCTGGAGATGGGTTTGGACCCCCGTCACATAATCATGGTAACGGATGATAGCCACGCCGAAACGCTGGTTAATGAAGGTCATATCAACAGAGCCGTAAAGCACTCCATAAGCCTCGGTGTAGATCCAATTGTTGCCGTTCAAATGGCAACCTTGAACACCGCCGAGCATTTTGGCGTTGCCAGAGATGTGGGCCAGATCGCACCAGGGCGTTTTGCAGATATTCTCCTTATTAGTGACCTCAAGGAGTTTGCTATAGATATGGTCATCGCAAAGGGATCTATCTTGGCGGAAGAGGGTCAGTTGATAGTTGAAATTCCGAAGTATAAGTTCCCTGAGGAAGCGAGGCACTCTGTGAAAATCGGTCGGGAATTGAGCGCAGAGGATTTCATCGTTTCATATCCTGATGAGGGTCGGGTTGACGTAAATGTTATTGGGATTGTAGAGCAGCAAGTCCCAACACAACACCTCATTTTTCCGATGGATGCTTCGAATGGGCGAATTCCTATAGATCGTGAACGTGACCTGGCTAAAATTGCTGTAGTCGAACGACACAAGGGTACCGGTGGGGTACAGGTAGGATTTGTAAATGGATTTGGTTTTTCATCGGAATGTGCTATTGCTTCGACTGTCGCGCATGATTCTCATCATATGGTCGTTGTAGGGACGGATGAGGGAAATATGGCTATCGCGGCTAATGAGTTGGGGCGTATTGGCGGCGGTCAAGTCGTTGTCCTCGATGGAAAGATTATCGGGCTGGTTGAACTGCCGATTGCAGGTCTTATGTCAGATGAGAGAGCGGAAATCGTGGCACAAAAGACTGAGACCGTTTTGGAAGGCATTCGAGCTACCGGCTGTAAACTCAGAAACGCCAACATGCATTTGAGTTTTTTAGCACTCGTGGTGATACCTGAACTACGGATTTCGGACATCGGATTGGTGGATGTCATGAAATTTGAGGTCGTTCCAGTGGTCAAAGAGAGCCAATAATTGATATCGCATAGACCCTTGATAATGGATACCCATGTCAAAAGATAGCCATAAACAATTCTCGAAAAGACAACCACTTTATCAACAAGCGAGCGTGGCTTTGGACCGGATCCTCGCCAACGCTGCGCCTGGTACATTGCTCCCCTCCGAACCCGCCTTGGCACAACAATTGGGAGTATCGCGTGCCACCCTGCGGGAAGCAATGCGGACTGTTGAAGATCGTGGGTTGATCGTCCGCAAGCAAGGAATTGGTACTTATGTGACCTCTCCGCCAGCGGTGATGGATACTGGACTTGAAGTCCTGGAAAGCGTTGAAACATTGGCGAAGCGGATGGGTCTCGATGTAGAGATGACGTCATTGTCAATTCGGGAATATGAACCCAGACCGCATGAAGCGAGCATTTTTGAGATCCCTAGTAACGAACTTCTATTGGAGGTCTCGCGAACAATCCGTGTGGAAGGCAAACCGGTCGCTTTCCTTGTGGATAGCTTGCCCAAAAAACTCGTTCCGTATGACATCTTTGGCAATGGGTTTAAGGGATCAGTTCTCGATTTACTCCTTGAGAAGGGTGAACCGGAACTTGCTCACTCAAAAACGGAGATTACTGCAATCTCGGCCACTAAGGATTTAGCGCAATTACTTGAAATTGGTCGCGGATCGGTATTGTTAAAGTTGGACGCATTCCTGTATGGTAAGGATTGGCGTGCCATCGACCACTCGATTAGCTATTTTCTTCCGGACACATTTCGCTTTCATGTACTAAGGAAGGTGGAGACATTTGGCGTTCCATTTTAAGTCACGGGAGATGTGAAA
This sequence comes from Anaerolineales bacterium, assembly GCA_023144145.1. GTDB lineage: Bacteria > Chloroflexota > Anaerolineae > Anaerolineales > E44-bin32 > JAGLGG01. The sequence goes on from JAGLGG010000379.1 coordinate 2,465, forward strand.
AACCTGAAGAAATTTAAAAAAAATAGTATAGGAGATTTGAGATGCGAAGTTTTGCTGGGCGTGACATTCTTTCACTTAAAGGTTTTGAGCGCGAGGAGTACTTTCGGGTTTTCGAAATTGCAGATCGACTGGCCCCGATCGCTCGAGACCGGCGTAACACCGACCTGTTAAAACATAAGACACTACTCACCGCGTTCTATCAACCGAGCACACGAACGAGATTGGCAACCGAAGCCGCGATGCATCGACTGGGAGGTCGTGTGACAGGTTTTTCGGATGCCAAGATGACGCGTGCAGGGGATTTTTATCAGGAATCGATCAAAGATACTGTCCATATGCTCGAGTATTACGGTGACGTCATTGCTATGCGGCATTTTCAACAAGGTGCGCCAGCAGAAGCAGCAAAATGGGCAAGTGTTCCTATAATCAACTGTGGAGATGGCTGGGGTGAGCATCCTACCCAAGTTTTAACCGACATGTATACAATCCATGCGGAGAAGTGCGGTTTGGATGGATTGAATTTTTTGCTGGTTGGCGATATGCGCATGCGCACCATGCACTCGATAAGCTATGCGATGTCACAATTCGATATTAAAGCTACCTACATCTCTCCTCCTGAAATGTCACTCACGGATGAGTTTAAAATGGAAATCGATGAACTCAACCTGGAATATCGAGAGGTTGAGCACATTGAGGAAGCGATAGCGGATGCTGATGTGATCTACATGGAACCAGTAGTTCAGCCGGATTACACAAAATCTCGGGATGAGCGAGAGGGTGATGTGAGTCTCACACCCGCCAATTATCAGGTTACGAAAGCACTCATGAGAAAGGCGAAATCAGATTCGATTATCTTACACTCCCTCCCTCGGATGGATGAACTATTGGAGGAGGTGGATTACACCAGACATGCACGTTATTGGACGGAGGCGTTCAACGGTGTCGTAATGCGAATGGCGCTTTT
>JAGLGG010000038.1 GCA_023144145.1 Anaerolineales bacterium
TCAGGGGTGTTCAAGAAAAAAATCTCCAAATGTAGCTGGTCTGAAAGATAGGAATAGCTTTCGTCGTTAAATAACTATTTGATGATCTTTCCGTGATTAAAGAAATTGCCTGTAACAAAAAGAGTTGATAGCACTAGGATTAGTGCTTGACAAAGTAAAAAACCATGCTAGGGTATATCCTAAATACCTTGTGAAGTTAGGAACATATCGTAAGATGACCTTCAGCAGCCGAATAGTTATCAGCATTAGGCGCATTGCCCTCATCCTTATTGGGATTGAGAGCTAAATTCCGGTTGCGGAGGTTCAAGGTATAAAAACCTGGGTTCTAAGTAAACAACACCTCCCAACCGGGGGGTGTTTTGCATTTATTAGGTTTGGAAGGAAACAACTATGAACATTGAATCGATAAACAGTCTTATTACGCTCATCATTCTTGTCCTTATTACGCTGCTTCTCTTTCTTGAGAAGCAGCACTCATCGGTTGAGCGGATCCCGGTTTTGTCCTGGAGGAAGAAAAGGAGATAGTTCAGGAAAACCTTAGAGAAGAACACAAGGAGCCGCCTTAACCAAAGAGGCGGCTTATTTCATTTAGAGCAAGAAATTTTTCAGATCATCAAGGAGGTCGAAGATGAGCACTCACAGCAAATCCCCACTGGAAGAAGAATTTGAGAAGCACTATTCTTCTGAAAAGGGCGCCTGGACCAACGCATGGAGTCCTTCATGGGAAGATACCGCTCCCCTGGAATCGACATATTTTGCGAGCCCGTGGGAAGACTTCCCAGCGGAAACTGACTTTTCCGCAGCGCCAGACCAAGAATCAGAGTCATAAAAGGCATGACGGCGCAATTCGGGATTTCACTGGGGCCACCCTACATCGCTGGCTGCGGTTAATGATTTCCCGACACATTCTTTATAACGGAGGCTGGAAATGGTGAAGAATGATGCTGCCTTTTTCACTGAACATGCCAAAGACGGAAGATTCGTTGAAGGTGCCCAAAGTTTAGGGAGCCGTGACGAAAGCAATTCAGGAACTATGCCGACCAATCAGGTTTCGCAGGAAAGTGATCGGTCTAAAGAGCATTTCGAGGAAACGGATAACTTGTATCAAACCGCACTCATGAATTGTTATAACGGGTAGAAAATGCGATCGGATCAAATCAAGCAGGGATACGAACGCGCACCGCATCGAGCATTGCTCAAAGCAACGGGTGTGACAGATGAGGATATGACCAAGCCCTTCGTGGCAGTGGTCAATTCATACATAGATATCATCCCCGGTCATGTCCATCTCCAGCGGTTGGGAAAATTGGTCAAGGAAGTCTTGCGTTCTGCGGGAGCAGTCCCATTCGAATTTAACACCATCGGTGTAGATGACGGTATTGCGATGGGGCATTTAGGGATGAAGTTCTCTTTACCCAGCAGAGAGTTGATCGCCGACAGTGTGGAAACGATGATCTCGGCGCACTGTTTTGATGGCATGATTTGCATCCCCAATTGCGACAAGATTGTTCCTGGCATGATCATGGCCGCTGTGCGGCTTGACGTCCCCACCATTTTCGTGAGCGGTGGACCGATGGCTGCCGGGAAAACTCCGGATGGCCGAATCATCGATTTAATCAGTGTTTTCGAGGGCGTGGGAGCCTATAAGGCAGGGGAGATTGATGAGAGTGAGTTGAAGATCCTTGAAGACTATGGCTGCCCCGGATGTGGTTCCTGCAGCGGCCTTTTCACCGCAAATAGCATGAATTGTCTTCTGGAAGCGCTGGGATTGGCGCTCCCTTTCAATGGCACAGCCCTGGCGGAGAGCCCAGAGCGTGAAGAGCTGGTGATCCAAGCCGCCCAACAGCTAATGAAATTGATCGAATCTGATCTGACCCCCAGAAAAATTGTCACAACTGAGGCCATAGACGACGCCTTTGCGCTTGACATGGCCATGGGTGGAAGCACCAACACCGTCCTGCACACCCTAGCGATAGCCCATGAAGCGGAAATCGATTATCCCCTTGAACGTATCAACCAGATTGCTTCTCAGGTTCCCAACATTTGCAAGGTAAGCCCGGCCTCCCAATGGCACATGGAGGATGTCCATCGTGCGGGGGGTGTCCCAGCAATCTTGCATGAAATCGCTCAGGGTGGAAACACCTTGCACCTGGATCG
>JAGLGG010000380.1 GCA_023144145.1 Anaerolineales bacterium
ATGTTCGCAATTGAGTTGACAAATTTATATCGAGTATGGCGGCAGTTACAAACGAACAAAACCCTCTCTCGTCCAGGGAGAGGGTTTTGTTATGATCATCGGAGATTGTGGTTGGGGGGAATCAACTCTGCCTACGGGATGATGGAAGTCTCCTCATAGCATAGATAGCAATATTATTCATACTTCCTTACGTTGTCTGCGGCGCAGTTTCAGTCCAAGGGAAGACAGCCCCCAACCTCTCTCACCACCCACGCGTATTTCTCGGCGTTGGAAGCGCCACAGCGCCAGGATGGAGAAGACCGCGGTAACCGCAAGCAAGCCGACAAACCATTCCCAATTAATGTTATCGATTGCATCGCCTGCTTGATAGTAATACAGCGGCGTGATTTTAACGAAGGCCTCGAGGTTTTCGTTGATGTTCGACAATCCAATAAGGAGGAAGTTGGCGATCAACAGTCCGCCCGATAGCATGCCTGCAATACGCGTCGAGGGTAGGAACAGGCTCAACAGCGTGGTAAAGGTGCCGAGAAAAAGCAACACGCCGAAAAGGGGTATAAATGGCCTTAGGAACTCGATCAAAGTAAGATCTAAACCTGTCCCCATGGAAGATAAGACCCAGCTCAACCATGATAGGATCATGACCATCCCAGTGGCTGTAACGAAGCCCAGCAATCTTCCCAGGAATAGCTTTACACGACTCACGGGGTATGAAAGCACAAGATCGAGGATCCCTTTTTCTTCGTCGCCTACGAGCAGACCAGCACCCATACCAACCGCGAAGATTCCGATAATGATCGCCATGTAGCCGAAGTAATATATGTCGAGAAACCCTTTCGGCGTTGTTATGCTCGCCATGTCGGTGGCGCCGACCATGGCCATAAGATCTTCTGGATAACTTTGCATCAGCTCGCTGAAACCTTCAATTTCAGCAATCGAGTCGAACAAGCGCGCCATCATGAGGGCATAAAGCCCTAAACCGATACTCCATCCTATGATCTGACCGCGCAGTTTACGCAGAGTGTGTTTGAATTCTGCAAACATCTTAACTTACCTCCTTGTCATCTGCCGCGTAATACGCCAGGAAGATTTCTTCCAGTGTCGGTTTATCGACATCGATATCGACGACTGGGAACGCAGCAAGTGCTTTAATAATGCCATCCATCTCACCTTCAACCTGCAATGTGACGAATAGTCCATTGCGCTGCGATAGCAGCGAGATTCCATCCACCTGATCCAGCAGACTGGGGTTGACGGGTTCTTTGAAGCGCACGTGAATTCGCCGCATCTCCATGCTCAAAAGCTGACTGGGTTCTGCCTCTTCAACAATGACACCCTTACGGATGATTGCAACCCGGTCTGCAATCGCCTCCACCTCGGTGATGATGTGGGAGGAGAAGAAGGTCGTCGTGCCGTCGGCTTTTGCTTCCCTCAGCAATCTATACACCTCTTGCTGCATGAGCGGGTCGAGACCGCTCGTCGGCTCATCCATGAGAAGAAGTTTAGGTCGAGACATCAGCGCTTGCACGACGCCAACTTTCTGTTTATTCCCCTTGGAAAGGTTTTTTATGGGTAGGGTCAGATCCAAGTCGAGCCGGCGGGCAAGCTCGCGGACGAAATTCCAATCGATAGTGTTCCCGCGCAGATCGCTGAGATAGCGATACTGACTCTCTACGCGCAGATTGGACTCCATACTCAATTCACCAGGCAGATACCCAGTCAGAGAACGCACAGATACAGGGTCTTCCTGAGGATCGTAGCCCATGACGCGCAGTGTGCCTCCGTTCGGTCGAATTAAGTCGAGCATGCAGCGAATAGTCGTAGTTTTCCCAGCTCCATTGGGACCAAGAAATCCGAATATTTCACCTTGTCGTACTTCAAGGTCCACTCCCCGAAGGGCGCGAACGTTTCCGTAGTTCTTGATAAGTCCATGGGTTTGTATCGCCAATTGTTCTGTCATCGTGAACTCCTAAATATTAAGGTGGGTTAATTTCAGCGGGAGCCTCTCGGCTGATCTTTTATTTCTTTCCCCTCGGCTCCAATAGCAAGGAAAATATTACAACCAATGCAGTTAAGTTTGCACATTCATAAGTTACATCAGGACATGCTATTTTGTTCCTGTCGATTAAAGGACATTTAGCTGACAGCATCCTGATACGATCTCGGCCACCTCTGTGATCTTAAGCCAACTAAAATTCCACCCGGGCTTTAAGGTACCTAATATTGGTTGTAATTTGTTGAATATTGATTTATTCACGTTCGTCTTGGCGGGTAATAATATTTTCAACCGAGGTAGAATGAACGGATACCAAATCGTGGAGAAAATCTTGGTTTTGGATATATAATCCTTTTCGGAATGTATCCCACATCAATCTCAATCCAGAGAGATCAGTGGCAGGCAATGTTGACCCACGTGAGTGATTCTTTACCAGAAGAAGCGTGCGGCCTTCTAAGTGGAAAAGGTGAGCGCGTGTCTAAGGTCCTACCTGTAGACAATATCGATCGAAGCCCATACCATTTCACCATGGACCCTCACCAACAGGTGGAGGCGTTGTTGAGTATTGAAGAGAATGACGAGGAGTTGATAGGTATTTACCATTCACATCCGTTAGGTCCAGCGGCGCTTTCACAACGGGACATTAAACAAGCTGTTTATCCTGAGGCCGCGATTCTTATATGGTTCAAAATAGGAAATGAATGGCATTGCCGCGCATTTGCAATGCTTCCAGAGAGACCAAGAGAGATTCCGATTCTGATCAAAGAATGAGGAACTCCCACTCGGTGACGGTGTTTTCTAATATTAAAGATGATGACTCCACTGAAAAAGGTCAAACGCGAGAAGAGGACCGGAATGTGGGAATCCGGGCGCAGCCTGAACCCCCACGTATTTTCTTATTCATCTGCTGGCAGCTGCAAATTTCAATTGATCCGAGGAGATAACTGAGGTAGAAGGCATGCAAATTGTTTTAGTGAGCGGGGCACTGTTGGG
>JAGLGG010000381.1 GCA_023144145.1 Anaerolineales bacterium
CAGGAAGTATTCACCCTGGTCGAATTTATCTCCAACAACTTCAAGTCCATCGCGAGCTTCATCCACCATTTTCAGTGGATCTATCCCGGAATCGAGGCCTTCTTTCACCGCAGCCAAGACCTTCTCTTTTTCCAGCGTGATCATACTTTCGCTTAGCTTTCCCACGGTTCTTCTCCCTTCTTCCACATCAACTTCAGCAACAAGAAGCTCCAGGGGGCAAACTTAAGCATCTTCTCGGCATTCCTTCCAAACAGCCATTCGGCCGTGATGTGATCCAATTCTTCATTTGTGGGCGGTTTTAATCGCCCCTTCAGCTGTTCCAGCAAACGCTTTTCATTGTTTGTAATCATTGATCGCATCCTGATTTATCTAAACCTATTTTGGTTTATCAACTGCTGGCCTTCTTCTCGAGCATGATATTCAAACTACTCGGACAACCATCCTCGCAATTCGTGCCCTGTATTCCACATGAGCAGTTTTGATAATCCACTTAGTTGATATTGGTTTCGAGTTTGTGATAAACTAGCCGAGTAATATTCTGATAGATAGAAAACAATTCTATTGTATAGCAATTAGCATAGCATACAAGAAACTGGTAGTCAATACTCTCCTTATTAAAGAAAGGTATTTCCATAACAATGATTCGATAAATTAACAGCGGAGGCCTTTGAAATAGTTTGCAAAGTAGGAATAATTCAGGCGTTTGCTTCGGAGGTTACTCTCTTGAATTTCCCCTGACTGATATTGCATTGTGCTACAGGTTACGAGTATCCTTGGTAGGATTTCATCCTTTTGCATTGCTTAAGAACTGTAGCGAATGCAAAGAGAAAAGGAGTATTATCGTGAGTTTACGGGATAGCCCGCAGTACTATCATGAAGTGCTAAAACAAATGCCGCCAAAACCAACTCCCCCATTCGAAGAAGAAGAAATGCAAATCCGTGTTTGGGGCAGAAGATGGGGAATCTTTGACGACGTAGGGCCACTGAAAATGGTCCTGGTTCATAAGCCAGATCGCGAGATCAAAATAATGAGCCCCGAAAAATATGATCCAGCATTCGATGCCATCATTGATAGCAAAGAGCAGTGGTACTACCGACGAAAACAACCGCCAAATCTCGATAAGATGCAGGAAGAGCATGGCAATCTAGTTCAGGCCTTAACCCATGAGGGAGTAGAAGTTGTTTACGTTGACGGTTCCCCTCGAGATCCAAAAGCGATGTTTACGCGAGATTGTGGTGTGGTAGTTGAGGGTGGAGTGATTATTTGCCGTATGGGACCGGTTGGCGATGAGCCAGGCACAGGCCGCAGAGGCGAAGAAGGCTATGTTGCGCGGAAAATGGGGGAGATTGGCATGCCCATACTTCGAACCATAAATGGCACCGGCTTGTTTGAGGGCGGCAGCTTCGCTTGGCTAGACGCGAACACCGCGGTTGCGGGAATGTCTTATCGACAGAATGAAGAGGGCACGAGGCAAATCGAAGAAGTTCTTTCAAGCCAAGGAAAGAATCTGATACGCGTTCCATTGACCGGGCATAGCCTTCATATTGATGGCGCTTTGGTCATGATTAATCCTGATTTGGCCCTTGTCAATATCACCCGACTCCCCTACTGGTTCCTCGATGTTTTAAAAGAAAAGGGGATTCATGCCTTGGATGTCCATTATGCAGATAACCCAATGGTAATTAATTGTCTGGCACTCACGCCGGAGAAAGTTCTTCTAGCCATTAACAACGGAGAGGAGACGGCCAACCGACTGACCAAGGCGGGAGTCAAGATCGTACCGATTGATTACTCAGAGTGTCAATATAATGGAGGCAGCATCCATTGCTCAACCTTGCCCTTAATCCGCGAGCGCAGCTAGATAATCGTTTGTTCAAGTTCTCGAGATCTTACTCAACAGTGAGCCTATGGACCAATCAAGCAGCTATCGATTTGTGTAATTAGGTTTTGTGTTTCGGAGGTTCTGATGGATACAGTAACAGGGAAGGAACAAAGATGGCCAGTGGGTGTTCAATGCGCCGTGAATTTCGGTTTTGATGTTGATGGTGAAACGCTCTGGACTTCGAGGGATGCAGAAAATTGGAATAGACCGGCAAATCTCGCTCAAGGGTCTTATGGCCCGAGAGTTGCTGTACCCAAAATCCTGAACGTCTTAGATAAGCATGAAGTGAAGGCCACCTTTTTCATACCGGCTTGGATCATTGAAAAGTACCCAGAAATGGCTCGGGAGGTGATCGAGCGCGGCCATGAAGTTGGTTATCATGGCTACCTTCACGAGTTCGATATGACCGCTGGCTATGAGACGGAAAAGGAGATTATGGATAAGAGCCTCGACATATTCGAGCGCGTTCTGAAGGTTCGCCCGCGAGGTTTACGATCTCCTCTATGTGAGATGACTGAAGCCACAATGAGGCTTATGCATGAGTATGAATTTCTATATTCGTCAACCATGATGGATGACGATTTTCCCTACTTCTGGAAGTATCAAGGAAAAATCTCCAACATCGTCGAACTACCGATCCAATGGTTGTGGGATGACAGCTCATACTTCTTCTTTACCTTATCAGACCCGGTACGGAGGGGAATCTCAACTCCTTCAAAGGTTCTAGAGATATGGAAGGGTGAATTCGATGGGGTACTCGAATATGGCGCAATCCTCGATCTGGTCTTTCATCCCCAGCTAAGCGGTCGATATAGTCGTATCAAATTAATTGATGACCTTCTCACTTATATGAAGAGCAAGCAGGGCACCTGGATCGCAACCTGCGAGGAGATCGCAGGTTATTGGCGTGATGCCCACGGACCGGCGAATTGAAGGGATCCCTTCAAGGACGACTGGCGGATATCGGTATTGGGATTCAAGTTGACCGAGCGTGTGTTCAATCGTGTGAATTGGAATAGCAGGAGAGACCACCAATGATAATTAAAGTTCCGTGGCAGGCATGGTATGGCGATGTACAAAAGGAGCTGACCTTCCCAGATGACTGGAGCGTGGAACTTGTCACCATGTCTGATGCTAAGGCAATAGGCACCGAGACTGTTGATCGAGCACTTATAAATCCGCTGGGGACGCCGCCTTTGAAGGAGCTGGCCGAGAAGAGCGAGAAGGCAGTAATTGTCGTAGAGGATATCACCAGGCCGGTCCCAACAGCCTCACTTTTATCTAACATCCTTACTCAGCTAGAGAGTGGTGGTTTGGAATCGAGCGACATGTGGATCATCATCGGTTTGGGGGCGCACGTTCCTATGGGGCGTCAGGCTTTGATAAAGAAGCTGGGAAAGGTTGTAGTGGAGAACTATTCCGTATATCAACATCAGCCTTACGAAAACCTGGAGTACTTGGGCAAAACTCAACGAGGGACGCCGGTGCATATCAACCGCTTCTACTTGGAGGCGGATTTGCACATCGGCCTGGGCAGTATCATCCCCCACCCGTATGCAGGGTTCGGGGGAGGGGCGAAGATCGTGGCAGTTGGAGTGGCAGGCATGGACACTATCGGAGCAAACCACTACCGAGCACTTGCTGGCGAAGCCGGAGGCGTTGATTGTGTAGAAGGTAATGAGTGCCGCGCAGACATGGAAGAGATCGCACGCATGGCTGGATTGAGCTTCATCGTCAACGGAGTGGTGAATTCTCGACGGGAGTTGACAGGAGTATTCGCGGGCGATCCCGTTCAAGCCCATAGAGCTGGAGTAGAGTGGGCTCGCCGAGTGTATGCAACTGAACTCCCGCCCCAGGTAGATATGGTTTTCCTCAATGCCTATCCCAAAGACACTGATCTAATGCAATCGATCAATGCTCTCAATGCCGTGGGCTTCGATCTCGGGCGAGTGCTGAAGGCAGATGGCTCGGCTGTGATCATTGCCGGGTGCCCTGAGGGGCTAGGTATCCATTACCTATCTGGTGTGGGCATGAGGGGCCAAGCAGCCTACGACCGGGATAAGGATTTCGGGGGGCACAGTGTCATCATTTACTCTCCCAATCTCTCCTACCCGGAGGTCAAACAGCGTTACCCGCCTGACACCTTGGTTTTCAACCATTGGAGGGAGGTTATAGAGGAACTGCAGAGACGACATGGACGCCATGCTTCAGCGGCTGTCTTCCCTTGTGCCACTCTGCAGATCCCAAGCATAGGTTGAAATGGCCTCTGGAACTCTAATCAGAATTGGAAAAGCATATGTATCTCGTCGATGCCGGGTTAGAGGTTTCCTAAGGGCGCTGGCTTTCTTAGGAAGATTCCAGCCCAATGGTTGCTGGACGATTGGATCCATTTTGGGCTCGTCCTGGGAGACTGGGAGAAATCGATCGCCACGCCCTCTGATGTACGAGAAATCTAGAGCACCGAGTTTGAGGACATTCACCAGTGGGGAGGGATCTTTGTTCCCACCCTGCATCCACAAATCATTGGCCGACCTTCACGATTGGGCATGTTGGATGAATTTTTCACCTTCGTGAAATCACATAAGGGAGTGTGGGTTACTGCATGTAGCGAAGTCGCCGGGCATTTTGATAATGTGCTATTATAGCGTTCGTGTTGAAATCATACTGAAATTGGAGAGAAAATGGGACAATTGAACGAACGTGTGGCGATTGTGACCGGTGCGTCTTCAGGAATAGGCCGGGCGACAGCACTATTGTTTGCCAGCGAGGGCGCCTCGGTCGTCGTGGCGGATGTGGATGAAACAGGCGGACACGAGACAGTGCGTCTCATTGAAGAAAAGGGGGGCAGGGCTACTTTCATAAAAACCGATGTGAGCGACACGGCTCAAGTCGACGACATGGTGCAGGCAGCCGTCGAGACATACGGTGGGCTGGACATCCTGTTGGCCAATGCCGGAGTGAATACACCGGGCAAACTCGTCGCAGATACCAGCGATGAGGAGTGGGGAGGGGTGATCGATGTCAACCTCACCGGTGTTTTCAGGAGTTGTCGCGCAGCTATACCAGAAATCGCCAA
>JAGLGG010000382.1 GCA_023144145.1 Anaerolineales bacterium
ATTGGCGGATGGGGGGGGAATGTTAAACATCGCCTCTTAACACCTATTCGAAGAAACCTATTCGAAGAAAATGGAAAATAAGGGCGAAATTCTATTCAGTTTTGGACTGCAATTATAGGAGCACCACCAGATATTGGTGGTGTTTCCTGTATTCGGGGCTTCATGGGACACCTTCCTGAAATCACATGAAGGAGTGTGGATTACTACATGTTGCGAAGATGCCGGGCATTTTGAAAGTGTGATAGTATAGCGATCGTGTTGAAATCAGATTGGGATTGGAGGTAAGAATATGGGCCAACTGAACGAACTTGTAGCGATTGTGACCGGTGCATCTTCAGGAATCGGTCGGGCGACAGCACTATTGTTTGCCAGCGAGGGCGCCTCCATCGTCGTGGCGGATGTGGATGAAAAGGGTGGACACGAAACTGTACGTCTCATCGAGGAAAAGGGGGGCAGTGCCACTTTCATAAAAACCGATGTGAGCGACTCGTCTCAAGCCAACGCCATGGTGCAGGCAGCCGTCGAGACATACGGTGGGCTGGACATCATGATAGCCAATGCTGGAGTGGATACACCGAACAAACTCGTCACGGATACGAGCGATGAGGAGTGGGCACGGGTGATCGGCGTCAACCTCAACGGTGTTTTCAAGAGTTGTCGCCCAGCTATATCAGAAATCGCCAAGCGGGGCGGTGGAGCGATTGTGACCGTATCCTCGGATGAGGGGATAAAACCTCACGTGAAATTCGCTCCTTATAACGCTGCAAAAGCGGGGGCAATATCGTTGACGAAGACGTTGGCTATCGAGTGTGCACCGCTCAAAATTCGGGTGAACTCAATCGCTCCAGGTGAGGTAAACACGGCTATGGGAGGCACCGGATGGATGGGTGATGATCAAAAATTGATCGAGGAGTCCGAGCAAGCGATTCTCTTGAAGCGTATTGGGGAACCGGATGAGATCGCCCAAGTTGCGTTGTTTTTGGTAACGGAGGCTTCCTCATACATTACGGGAGAAGTGGTATTGGCTGATGGGGGGGGAATCTTATACACTGGCTAACAGATGTTCGAAGAAAATGGAAAATAAGGGCGAAATTCTACTCAGTTCTGATTAAGTTATTCTTGTGATGAGAATGTTGTATCGGTGAAAGTGCACCTAGAAGTAGGCGTATTTCAAAACGCCAAAATGCCCGCTTTTCGTTAACCGCATTCCGAGCTGAAGTAAGGACAACCTGCAAACGCGGCCAGTAAATCAGCGCGCGAGAGTTCGTAACGACAGGTTCGTGCACTGAGATCTATGATGGTCGATTGTATGATCTTGTGAAAGCAGATTTTGGTATGTTAGGTAACGTAGAAACAACATTCAGGCCCTGATGTAGAATCCGCCACAATCACAACCAGCATAGATACAGCTCAACACAAGAAGATATAAGATTTTTGGCACAGGAGAAAAAGCATGCAAGAAGATCCTAACCTCAAGCATTTTATTAGATGGGCTAAGGAACATGCAGTGCCGATCAACCCCGCCGCAAGCAATGATGATTTCCGCGATTTGGCTCCTCTCAAAGAGGTGATAGGGGACGCGCGCGTCGTCGGATTCGGCGAAAGCCTGCATTATGTGGGAGAATTCAGTCGGTTTCGATCCCGACTGTTTAAGTACCTGGTAAGTGAGATGAACTTCACGACCTTTGCTTTCGAGTGCGGTCCGATCGAAGCTAAATGCACTCATGATTATGTCCTCGGAATCCATGATCGATTCGATGATGCGGTCATGGGCATTACAGACATTTTTGGTGTGTGGCACGATATCCAGGATTTACTTCGGTGGATGCGGGAATACAATCTCAGCGGTAAGAACAAACAAAAGCTCAAATTCTATGGCTTTGACGATGGCAACGGATGGTCCTCTGTCGAGAGCGCCGTGTCCTTCGCTTGTGACTATCTCGACCAGGTCGATGGCAATTATGCAGCAAAGGTACGTGAAGATTTGTTGCCCCTGGCAAACTCGATCGACCTTAATAACGTTGCCGAGAAACCAATAGAAGAAGTAAAAGAACTTAATTGTGGTCTGATATCCCTTGTCGCTCGTTTCCAGATCGAACAGATGCATTATATTGAACGTTCAAATTGGGATGATTTCGATTGGGCTTATAGAGCTGCGCTGATTGCGCAGCGAATTGGGTCATTGTTGGGCGAGGTGCATGCTGCACCCGAAGCCACAGGGCGTATCTGGAACAACATCCGCGATGCCGGTATGGCGTGGCATCTCGATTGGATACGCGAGCGCGAGGGCCCAGAGGCACGATTGCTGTTAGGTGCTCATGTCTGTCATCTTCAAAAAACCTTTGCATTTGATGGATTAAACATCGATCAGTCAAAGGTAGCCATGGACCAATATCAATCAACCATGGACCAATATTATTCAACTCTGGGCCAATATCTGTCCGTGAGTTTGCCAAAGAATGATGTGCTCATAATCGGCGGGACCAACTACTACAGCTTGAAGCCTGATGATCCCGCAAAAGAAGGGAGCCTTCAAGATGCGCTTGGTCGTTTGGAGCTGCCATCATTTATTCTTGATCTGCGCCTAGCAACCAATGAAAAGAAAGTGGCTGATTGGTTGAACAAGAAAAAGGCCGATCGATACTGCACGATGTATCAGTCCATTGTTACGGCGGATGCGTGGGATGCAATATATTACACAGAAGAAGTTTCACTCGATAAGCTGAGTTTACCGACACCGCTAGAGAGGTCCTTCATCAATCTGGAAAGCAATCGTTTGGACGGCTTGGTGGGCGTCTACGATATCGTTTCGGTGAATGAGACACCAGTCGTTTTGCGCGTGACGCGTGAGGACAACAGCCTGATGACTAGTGGCGAGGAATCCGACGGAGAGCTCTTCCCAATGCACCGATCTGAACTATTCCCAGTATCGGATTCGAGGTTCGGCTGGGCAGATTGGCCATTGTGGATCGAGTTTGAACGCGGTGCTGATGGAGTTGCTAACAGCGTGAGTCTTGGTCATCCGGGAAAACAGGGTTATTATGGGGGAATAAAACGCCGTTGATGGCG
>JAGLGG010000383.1 GCA_023144145.1 Anaerolineales bacterium
CTCAGGCTCACTCCATCTGTAATTGGGAACCCAAGTTCTTTAAGATAGTGCAAGGCTTCCCACTGTGTAGATGGCATTTGTCCGTCCGTTGCGATGATGGAATAGCATAGCAACGAGATGGGCTTGGCGGCCGTCGCGGCCGGATTTAGTTGCCGCAGTGTGCCGGATGCCGTATTGCGAGGGTTAACGTAAGTGCGTTCGCCGGCCTCGAGCAGCCTCTTATTCATCTCGTCAAAATCGGATCGCATGATCAACGCCTCGCCGCGAACTACCAGCCGATTGGGCGCTTGAAGGTTGCTTTTCTGGTCCACTGGAATTTGCAATGGTAGGCTATTTACAGTGCGCAGATTCGCAGTGATATCCTCCCCGAATTCCCCATCCCCACGCGTTGATCCTAGAATGAAAATCCCATTCTCATAATGTAGAACGACGGTGAGACCGTCCAATTTCGGCTCAACGACGAATTCTGAATTCGAAACCCTTTGATTGAGTTTCAAGATTCGTTGATACCAAGCACGGACTTCCTCGCCGTTGAATGCGTTGCCGAGGCTGAGGATCGGGGCCGGGTGTTGAACCCTTGTGAAGCGCTCCGATAAACCCGCCCCTGCTCTTTGTGAAGGAGAATCGGACGTGATTAAATCAGGGTATTCCTGCTCGAGTTCTTGCAGTTCCCGCAGGAGCATATCGAATTCATAATCGCTGACAACCGGAGAGTCAACAACATGGTATCTATAATTGTGAAAATTGATTTCCTGACGTAGTTGCTCGAGCCGCTTCCGCGCAGCTCGCATGCCTTCACCCTTTTTCGCCATCCAGCCTCCAACCAAATTGGTCGCTGATCACAATTGTGAACGTCTTTTTAATTGTATCCTCATTGTAGTCAGCCCGAATCAATTCTGTCTCTAGAAACTGAGAAACAAATCCTTTAGATTTTCTTCAAATCCATGAACCGCAGCGGGCTACTGAGGAGAAAGCATTAACAATGACTAGGAAAACTACTTTTTACTTTAAGAAGGTTCATCCGGCCAAACCGGATGGTACATTAACCATCTTTCCGGCCATTTGCGGATGTATGGTTCCATGGCATTTAACGCTTTCTGTGCGAGGGCAATCGCTTCGGAGTGTTCGTCCGCATCCGGATCGGGTATGAAGGAAGCAATAATTCTCCCGTGGTACATACCATCCTCATCAATTTCTGAAATTCCGACGATCAAAGGAGAGCCCGTTTTTACTGCTATACGGGCATGGCCAACGGGCAAAACTGCCTTTCGCCCAAAGAATTCCAATTCTTCGCCCCCCAGTCCAGATCGATCGACTGCTGTCATGACTATTCCACCATCATTTAAGTGCTGGAAGGATTGTTTTAGAGTACGCAGTGAAATGGGAATGATGTTGAAACCGAACTTCCTGCGTATCGTATTCTGGGCAGTGTAACTCCCCTTTGGGTCTGGATAGGACAAACCAAGAATCGGATACCCTTCAACGCCTATATAGAAGATGAACATATCAAAGCCGGCCAGATGGGGTCCCACGATCACCAACCCGCGCCCTGCTTCCATGAAAGGGATAATATCCTTCAAAACATCTTCACCAATGGCAAATGATCTTCGAACCACCTTCTCACCGCCAGCAACAGCTTTCATACTATCCACCAGGCTCTTGACCGTTGTCTTAAGAACCTCAATCACCGCCTCATCTAAAGCTGGATCGTCATAGGGCAGATCACGTACCACTGCTTGGTTGGCCCTGATCCCACGGATTAATGGAGCATCAGTGTTACGGGCCATCCGTTTTATTATGAATGAACCGATAATGTAGGCTAGTTTT
>JAGLGG010000384.1 GCA_023144145.1 Anaerolineales bacterium
GCCCCTTCCCCTCCACCGTCCCAACCACAACGATGGTTCCCATAACTTGATCTTTAATCTTCATGGGGGCGACCGCCGCGCTTGATAGATTCACCTTACCGACAAATCCGACTCCAATTGGATGTACTCTGATATCCTGTTGAACATCGTTGGATATGAGTGGTTGGTCGCGAAGTGTCGCCCACCCGGATAAACTACCTTCTAACGGGCCAGAGATGCCAAGAGTAAAGTCTACAATGCCGGTGGCAGCAACAACATCATCCTCCATCCTCTCCCAATCTACCAGGTTGATCATGCCTCCGTCGGCTTTCAGAAGCGTGGCGGCTTGCTGAATGATGATGTTGAGCAGGTGATCTAAATCCAGGGTACTGACAATCGCCCGGATGGTCTCTTGCAGAGCATTTACTTGTGCCAAGCGGTTCTTGGTGTCCTCATAGAGCCTGGCATTCTCAATGGCCAATGCGGCACGTTGAGCCAAGGAAGTTAGCAGGCGCTTTTCCTGCTCATCAAACCAATGCGGCTTGGTGTAATCAGCACTGAATACGCCAAAGACCTCACCACCAATCTTAATCGGCACCTGCATGAAGGAGCGAATGCCCTCCGCGTCAACAATTTCTCTTGTGACGCGCTCATCTGCTTCGACGTCTTCAACGGCTATCAATTCTCCAGTTTGAGCGACGATCCCGGCGATCCCCTCACCCGGGCCAATGCTGACCCTTTGTATCGTATCCTCATGGATCCCGTGGGATGCTTCGACGTGCATGCTCTCTCGCTTATCATCCCAAATCAGTAGCGCCCCTTTGTCGGCTTGCAGGATTTCTACCGCGGTATCCACCAGTGACTGAAGCACTTCGTCAAGCTCCAAATAACGGTGCAGTTGCTCATCGGCACGATATAGTGCTGTGAGCTCACCCTGTTGTCTTTCGAGTTCAAGCGTCCTAAGTTCAAGAGCATGCGTTCTCTCTTCTACTTCATCAGCAAGCTCACGACTGCGCGCCTCGACGCTTGCAACCCGCATCCTAGACAGGCCGATAATTGTCACGATCAGAGCAAAGATAAGGAGACCAATGAACCACCACGTTTGCCAGAAGGGGCCCTCGCTTGTGGGCGTCAATGCATTTGAAGCGTCACAACCTGCAACACCTAGGCCACAGAATGCACTGAAGGTAAGGAAGGTAATTCGAGCAAAAGTGCGGGACCTCGAAAGATTTCTTGTAACGAAATTTAGGGAATAAATCACGATTAGGTTCCCTTGCAAGGATGAGGCGTAGAGCTTAGATCAATGTTCGGGTCCTGGAAACTAAGCCTCATTGTACAACAGAAGGAAAAGGCAAAAGATAATTTCGCCTATGAGTAATGATTATATTTTTATTAAACCAAGCTATGACCTTCACAAACATGGTAAATATTAGGAAAAATGGATGATAATCTGGGGTAGCCGAGTCTAGCGAGCACAGACCTGGTTTACGGGGTTCTTCAGAGGATTTTCTACAAGGATGGGGTAGTTCGAAGCCCTTGCAAGAATTTCCATAGCGAGTAGATCAATCATAATTCCCGTCAGTTGTGCTTTAAGTGAATGTATTTTTCTAACGCTTTCAGGCAGGAGGAAATCACATGACAAACGAAATTCGAATTGACGCGCTGCTCCCCGCCGAGATGGCCGTGCGAGCGGAACACATTGGTGTTAGCAAGGCTGAGGCCCCAACGTTGACTACGGTTACTCTAGCTATTCTTGCCGGGATTTTCATTTCCCTCGGTGCTGTGTTTGCAACGATTGTCGCTACGGAAACCTCAGCTGCATGGCCCTATGGCGTCGCCAAGTTATTAACCGGTTTTGTTTTTTGCCTTGGTCTTATCCTGGTGGTCGTTGGCGGAGCTGAACTTTTCACTGGAAATAACATGATCATCATCGCTTGGTCAAGTCGCAAGGTAACCACACGCAAATTGCTGCGAAATTGGGTCATTGTCTATATCGGCAATTTATTGGGTTCCATAGGGATAGCAGTCTTAGTATTTTTAACAAAGCAATACACCTCTGCTGGTGGTGCAGTTGGCGCAACTGCGTTATCCATCGCTAATGGCAAGGTTGGATTAGATTTTTTTCAGGCAATCACCCTCGGTATCATGTGCAATATGCTAGTGTGTCTTGCCATCTGGGTGAGCTTCAGTGCGAGGAGCTCAATCGATAGGATCGCCACGATAATTTTCCCCATAACTGCTTTCGTTGCTGCAGGATTCGAGCACAGCGTGGCGAACATGTACTTCATTCCAATCGGTCTGCTAATAAAGGTCTTCGATCCCGCTTTCGCCAGCGCTACCGGAATGGATTTATCTGGTCTGACATGGGGCGCCTTTCTGGTGCAAAATTTACTCCCAGTTACCATCGGAAACATCATTGGGGGTTCGGTCGGTGTGGCTGCGGTTTATTGGTCGGTCTTTCTGCGTCCTGGTAAGGCATCCAACCCTGAAGGTGGAGTCTGATAACGAAGGCATATGTTTGATTGACGTACGTAACGGAGAACTGCGCTCAACGTGAACTCCGTTCACGCCGAAACCCGCCCAACGTCTACTTGAAATCAGCC
>JAGLGG010000385.1 GCA_023144145.1 Anaerolineales bacterium
GAAGCATCTGCCGAGGATGTGCTCCAGGCCGCCAGGCACATCAGCCAAGGGGAATGGCTAGAGGGTCTACCGGATGGTTTGAATACCGACGCGGGGGAACGAGGGGCTAACCTCTCCATGGGACAGAGGCAGCTGGTTGCTCTGGCGCGCGTACTTTTAAAGGATCCAGCAATATTGATTCTGGATGAGGCCACGGCAAGTGTAGATCCCTTTACGGAAGCTCAAATTCAGGAGGGGTTACGTTCGGTGATGAAAGATCGCACCTCGGTGGTTATCGCCCACAGATTGTGGACCATCCAAAACGCGGACCGGATTATCGTGATGGATCACGGCCGCATAATTGCTGAGGGCACCCACCATTCGCTTATGGCGCAAGGTGGTCATTACGCTGATCTTTACAACACTTATTTCCGTCACCAGTCCATAGAGTACATCGAGGCGATGGGGGAGTAGGTGGATATTGGGCGCAATGAATTGGGCCCCTACCTTTATATGGCGGTTCGCCAACCGCACGGACACAAGGCTTGTTACATAGACAGTTGATGACAATGCTTCCAACAATTTGAAGGATCGTTTCCTTGAGCCTGTGACTGAAATGCTGTATCGTGTTGATATGCAGGTGGGGGATAATACTCGGGGTGAGTGAACGATCCTTTGTCACAATAAACTATATTATCGATCTGCGATGCTTTTTAATAAATAATGGTCAACTTGCCAATAAATGTATATCTCTTGAGCCTCAGGAGTTGTGATGCATACGCCTACGTATAAGAAACTTGCTGAACGATTGAATACTCTTCCTAACGCATTTCCGGCGACGGAAAGCGGAGTGGAACTGGAATTGTTAGCCAAGATCTTTTCACCTGAAGAAGCGAAGCTCGCAAGCGTGATGCGCATGGTGCATGAGACCGCGGATGAAATCGGTGCTCGGGCAGGAGTTGCTGCGGAGGTGGCGGTCCAAGTTCTTAAAGGGATGGGGAAACGAGGTTTGGTCTCTGTACGAAAGCCAGAGGACCAACTCGTATTCGCGATTGAGCCATTTATAGTTGGATTCTACGAGGGCCAGTTGCCTTTCATAAACAAAGAAATGGCGGATTTGTTCGAGCAATATTTCGAGACCTCAAAAATGGGTTACCTCCGCCCCGAACCTTCAATTCATAGGGTCATTCCTGTGGGTGAAGCCATTCCAGTCGAACTTGAAGTTTTCCCGTTCGAACAGGCTACAGAAATGTTGAACAATTCCAAGTCATGGGCCGTGCGCGATTGTATTTGTCGCACGCAGCAGAAATTGGCCGGTAAAGGTTGTGACCATTCAGTGAATAACTGTCTGATCTTTGCACCTGTGGAAGAAGCTTTTGATCGAAGCCAGATAGACCGCGCGATCACTAAGGAAGAGGCCTTCGAGATCCTGCGTCAAACCGAGCAAGAGGGTCTGGTCCATTCCACTGGCAATTACAGCAACGGGATCATGTATATTTGTAATTGCTGCACTTGCTGCTGTGGAATATTGCGTGGGATTACAGAATTCAGCATTCCAACTGCTGCAGCCCACTCGAACTTTTACGCGGTTGTTGACGAAGACTTATGCATCGGCTGTCTAGACTGTCAGGAGCGCTGCCAGTTTGGCGCAATATCTGTCCCTGAACAGCTGGCGGTAATTGACCATAATCGCTGTATGGGTTGCGGGTCATGCGCTGTGGTTTGTACAGTTGATGCGCTCTTTTTAGAACGTCGTCCGGAGGAAGATATCACCTTGGTTCCATCCGACATCGGTGACTGGAGAGAGCAACGCATAATATCGAGGGGGTTACCAAGTTCGAAAGTCCTTTAATTGGGACATCGCATCGCGTCGAAAGCGTTCGATTTCGGGATCGAATTGCATGGAGTAAGATCAACGTGCAATATTGAGTGAGTCAGGCATCCGCAAATATAAGGAGGAAAAAATGACAGAAAGTGT
>JAGLGG010000386.1 GCA_023144145.1 Anaerolineales bacterium
ATTGTTGGGAAGTTTGCCTTCACGTTCGTTCCCGGACAGAAACAGGCTGACGGTTCCATTAAAAGAACTCCGACATTCGGCGGGTGGAGCTTGGAGATTCCAAAGGATTCGAAACACAAGGAAGCTGCTTGGGAGTTTATGGTCTGGGCATCTTCACCCGAGCTCGATCCTCGATTGGCATACAGTCAGCCCGGTTCACGTTACTCAGGACTTATGGATCCCGCAATGCAGAGGAAATATATCGAGTATAAGGGAATGCTCGAATCTCTGCCCATTGCCAAGGGTCGTCCTCGTATAGGCCCGTACTCGGAACTTGCAGATGCTCTGGAAGTTGCACTCTCTGAAGCTATGACAGGTAGTAAGAGTTCTTCAAGAGCACTGAGAGATGCCAATAAAAAGTTTGCGTTAGTCCTGAAAAAGTGGGGCTATTAGAAATAACGAAACCATTGAAGGGGTCGAGTGCTAGTCTCGGCCCCTTCACTATGAGATGGAGGCCTTTTGGGTTTTTTCATATCACTTCGAGGTAAGCTACACAAAAACAGATGGATATTCTTTGTAGCGCCGACGGTTTTTACGTTGCTCTGTATTGTTATATTTCCTCTCATCTTTTCCCTGAGTCTGAGTTTGCACGATTGGAATATCTTTAGGCAAGAAGGGTGGCAGTGGCGAGGTCTTGGTAATTATGCCGATATATTGTTTTTAGATCCATATTTTCGGCAATCCTTAAAGGTCACCGGTTTTTTCTTACTTGGTACGGTGCCTCTTCAATTCATTTTGGGTCTCGCTGTTGCTTTGATACTGTACCGCATCACCCGTAAGATTATCGGTTTTTTACGGACAACACTTATTGTACCTGCAATCATGACACCCATTGTCGTGGGTATTATCTGGAGGCTTATGTACAACCCAGACCTCGGCATGCTCAATTACTTGTTGTCATTGATAGGACTGCCCCCTGTCAACTGGACTGGTATGCCCATGTCAGCTCTTCCATCCGTTATGATGGCTGACATCTGGGAGTGGACACCCTTTATGGCCCTCATCTTGCTTGCCGGATTGCAAGCGCTTCCTCGGGAACCGTATGAAGCAGCGGTGGTGGATGGGGCATCAAATTGGCAATCATTCCGTTATATTACTTTACCGCTTCTCAGTCCCGTTATGTTGGTGGCTATACTCATCCGACTGATGGATTCTTTTAAAACCTTCGATTTGATCTTCGTCCTCACACAGGGGGGTCCTGGTATGAGTACAGAAACAATGAATTATTACACCTATCGATATGGTTTCAAATTTTTTCACATGGGATATGCCTCTGCTCTCTCATGGCTTCTCGTCATAATTGTTACGGTGATCTCAATAATTCTCGTCAAGACCATACGTTCAAGTGGAATTTACGCGGCAGGAGAGTGATTGATGCAATACAGCACAGTAGGGAAAGTAAAAAAAATTGTTTTTGTTTTGATAACGGTAATTATATTTGGCTTTATATTATTTCCACCGATAGTTTTATTTCTAACCTCCATTAAAACTGAACTGGATGCACTCAGCTTTCCTCCCAAGTGGATATTCCAACCGACGTTACAAAATTACGTGGACATATTCAAGACCTCACCTCTCATCCGTTTTCTGTTAAACAGCATTATAGTTGCCAGTACAAACACAGTTTTGTCCCTGGGGCTGGGTTCATTGACTGCTTATGGTTTGGCACGTTTTAAGTTCAGAGGATCGGAAAACTTATCCTTTTGGATTCTTTCAATTAGAATGATGCCACCCGTCGCGACTATAATACCAATCTACATCATTATGAAAAAGGTTAGACTTCTCGATACGCCATGGGCTTTGATTATTATCTATCTGAGCTTCAATCTTCCTTTTGTTGTTTGGATGATGAAGGGCTTTTTTGAAGATATACCCCGAGCGATTGAGGAGAGCGCACTAATCGATGGATGTTCTGAATTCGCAGTGTTTAGAAAGATTGCCCTCCCCCTTGTAGCTCCAGGACTGGCTGCAACTGCCGTACTCATTTTTATTTTTTCGTGGAACGAATTCTTATTCGCTCTGATCCTCACAGGTACTAGAGCTGTCACGCTCCCTGTTGGTATCATAGGTTTCATGAAGGAAACAGGGATCAACTGGGGATACATGACCGCAGGTGGTATGCTTGCACTTGTGCCTGTTGTGATCTTCACTATCCTCGTGCAGAAACACTTAGTAAAAGGGCTCACTATGGGAGCACTGAAATAGGTGTCATCTTTCCAAGCTGAATGTACATTGAACTGAGAGAAGGTTTGAGTTTTGTTAAAATTTTTTTAAGCCAAAATTGGGACAAAACTTAGAGTTCCCGGCTATGTTTTGTTATAATTAGTTATACTCAGTGCAATATTCGATTTTTGCCATCTCATTGTAGGTTCATAACTAAGTATAATCTATGAGCGCAAACAACGGTTGGAATTCGGGTACTAGCCCGCGAATATTGCTACCAATTGTCCCGGAAAATCTGGCTGTCTGATTAGCTTCTTTATTCTGGGAGGTACTTTATCTGAGTTGGCAGAGAGCTTGGCGAGTTCTTTTCGAATCAGGCTAGCGTCGATTTGTGCAAATCGTTCTTCAAGGGTCGCCTTTTCATCAAGAAGAATACGCATTACGCATATACTGAGGGTCGTTGAGATTCTTCGCCAAAGGCGTGTTGGCCGGCATAGCTTTCATTATCTTCTCCAAAGCATTCATGCCGCTTTTCTTTCGATATATCCGTTTCCATGATCGGAAGAATTGTTCAAGGATGTTGTTTGTTCTCTGAGACCGGTGCTGGAATCTGCGGTGATTCCGAGTGAGGCGAAGATTCGGCGGGCGATCCTCGAGCTGGTAGAAGCACATCTTGGAGGCCCCGCTGATGGTTGACTTCGCGGTATCTCAGGTTGGGGAGGCAGTGGCCGGAGGAAGAGTATGAAAGAAATCGAGGCCCGCGTATGCGAACCCTATCCGCGGCCCTTCCGGTATTGGCTGGGCGTCAAGCCTTGGTTTTTCTTAAACACCTCACTGAAGTAGCTGGGCATGTCGTAACCCAGCTTGAAGGCAATTTCTGAAATCGTCAAATTCGACTGAACAAGCAGCTTTTTTGCCGCATCGACACGGCAATGGGTCAAGTATTCGAGGAAGCTCTTGCCGGTTTCCTGCTTGAAGAGCTGGCTGAGATAATTCGGACTTAGACAAGCGTAACGAGCAACGTCCTCGAGGGTAATGCGGTCGGCGTAGTTTTCAAGGATAAAGGATATTGCCTTTCGAATAGCAATGGAAGGACCGGTGTTCATCGAACGGATTAATGTAGCGATCTCCACTAGGTATTGCGTGACAAAGTAGCGAATATCCTCCACTGAGGAAAGGTTGGAGACCTCCCCGCTTTTCTCGAGGAAACGTATCCTCTCCTTTGAAAAAACTTCAAAATCTGTCAGAACCGTATAACCCAGTTCGAGCAGATTATAGCTGAAGCGTTTCCAGGCTTCAGGCGATGTTAGTTGTGGTGCAGCAACGGCGAACATCTTCTCAACCGCGGACCAAACCTGCTCGCAATCCCCGAAGCGGATGGCTTTGATGATCATCTTCTCGATTTCCTCCGGATATTGTGACTGTTCGGATGAAGACCCGGCTGCTTCGGCGATTACCCGATTTCCTCCGCCCAACAGTCTCATTTTTATCTTTTCTCTGGCATCTCTGTAGGACTCGCTGAGAAGAGCCAATGATCGAATAGATCCGACGACCACGGTAAACGGATAGTCCACCTGGGCCTCTTTAAAGATCATTTCTGCAATCATCGCTGCTTGCGGCATGAGAGAAGAAAAATACACGACCACACATTCCCCATAATCCAGTTGGAAGACCGGTATCGGGTTTTTTATTTTCTTGTTGAGTAGTGTCTCGATACCCTGCTTCAGGTTCAGACATAGAGCACTGTACTCTTGGGAGGACAGTTCGGATCGCAAACGATACCTGTCGTCGAAACTGACCAGTAGCATAGACGCTGTTTGCTCATCTACCTTCAAGCTTTCCAGCCTTTCGGCGATCTCCTCAGCGTGTAGCTCGTTTCGAAGGAGGGCAAGGTAGAACTGTTCAATGATTACCGACATTCCATGAGACAGATTGTTTTTTGTATCCTTGTCTTGCAGGATGAGCGTCTTTGCTTTTTCCAATGCGGCCAACAGTCCTCGAAGATTTGTTGGTTTCAGCAGATAATCGGTCGCACCGTACTTGAGTGCCTGTTGAGCGAACGTGAAATCGTTGTGGCCGCTGAGGATGATCGTTTTGGAGCCGGGACTGACCTGATTGAGTTGTTTGAGCGCTTCCAGTCCGTTCATCACAGGCATCTTTACATCGAGAATGATGATATTCGGTTGGTACTTCTTCGCCGTTTCTAGTGCTTCATTCCCATTGGAAGCATCCGCCACGACTCGGTACTCATCCTGGTCGGAAAGCAGATGTCGGATCCCCTTGCGAACCAGATGTTCGTCGTCCACTACAAGAACGGAGAGTGCGTCTGTCAAGAGGGATCCTGGTCGTTCGGGTTCCGTCGAGGAATCCGAAAGCTCACGATAGTACCGGGGCTGCCGTTGCGCTCGATGCGCAAGCCGAAGCGATTCCCGAAGGATTGTACCAACCTTCTGTGAACATTGATCAACCCCAATTTGTGATGGGAAAAGGAATCTTGATCCGAGGAGCCCACGGAAGCGGAGATTTCGGAAATGAGAAGACTCTGGGATTTCCTGTCTATGCCGACGCCATCGTCTCCAACTTCGATTACAGCCTCCTCCGGTGTGCTGAGCCAACCGTTGATCCAAACTTTCCCCGGCGAAGGTTTGGGCTCAAGTCCATGTACTATGGCGTTCTCCACCAGAGGTTGAAGGATGAGTTTGGGAAGGCGAAAATCCAAGACCTCGGGCTCGATATTGATGAAATAGGAAATCTTGTCGCCGTAACGGGTTCTCTGAATCATCAGGTAGCTCTTGATCTGTTCCAGCTCATCCCGAACGCTGGTGACCAAATTCTTCCGATCCAGGCTGTGGTGCAACACCTGGCTTAGACTGAAGATCATCCGCTGAATATCCTCCGCCCCGTGCAGCACAGCCAGCCACTGTATCGAGTCGAGGGTGTTGTACAAAAAGTGCGGATTGATCTGTGCTTGAAGTGATTTAAGCTCAGCCTCTTTGACCTGCAACTTGGCGTTATGAATATCCTTTTCCAGCTGCAGGCGGGCCTTGATTTCGGATATGACTTTGATGTTTTCGATATTGAGGCGCTTCTCCTTAATATTGTTGCTGATCAGAAAGACCAAGCTGTTGGCGATTGCCCATAAAAGCCTGGCGAACCCACGGACTCTTTTCAAAGGAATCACGGGTACTTCTTCCAGAGCTTCCATCTGGACGTCGATGAACCTACTGGGGAAACCGGAGAGTTTCCGGCGCACCCGCTCGCGGTACGGATCATTTAGTTGCTGAAGGAGGATCTGTCCGCAGGAGACCGTACCCACGTGGTAGCCTCCGACGATAATCGGCGCGGCTACATCGATCAGGCCGGCATGGCAGTGGTAGATATAGGGCCCTCCGAGTTCAAAGGCTTTTTTATCCGCCTCGCTGTTGCTTTGTCTGCACTTGCGATGGCCTTCTTTGGAGAAGAACATGTTGCAACAGAACTTGGTGAAACAGCATTTCGGAATGGAAGTGATGAGTTCCCCGTTCAGATCGTGAATTCCGGTAGCCAGTCCCGTGGCTTCGTAAAATGCATCGGGTAGTTCCTGAAGAACACTGGTGGTGACGATCTGGATGAGATCGAGCTCTTCGTTCATCATGATGATTATAGGTCAGGATAGGAGAAAGATAAACGGCCCTGCGTTCCTGTTCAGCTCAAGTAGAATCACTCACAATTTCATAGATTTCTGGAAGCCCGATAGTTTCTACCTCTGAAAAGTCCAAGAAATCTCCCTGGTTCTCGGTGATCAGCTTTGATAGGCCATGGGTCAGCATGGTCGCGACAACATTAGCATCGTGGATTCGTTTCCCGGTCAGTTCGCAGCTACCTATCAATGATCTCAGCT
>JAGLGG010000387.1 GCA_023144145.1 Anaerolineales bacterium
ATGCCCTGGCGACATTGTTGTTTACATATCGCTTGTTTCGCATGCTGAGAGATTGTTCTTCAGAACCGTAATATTAATGGGATTAACAGGCTGAAGGGTGGTTGCATCCAGAATGGACTCAACAAACCTTTCAGGCAATGACAACCTTTATCAAAATGAAAAATGGAGTTGACCATGATTAAATCTGTATTGCAAGTGTTCATCCTGGCTGGGGTGGTTGCCTTGGGTGCGTGTTCATCGACATCTGTGTCAACCACGGATCCGATCACGGAATCTACGCCCAGGCCCACGGAGACATCCATTCCTCCGACTGCGGAGCCAACAGTGATCCCCTCCAAACCGAAAGAGCTTCCAAATACGTCTACCTCAGCATTGCTCGGGGTCGAGCCTAACACAACCTACAAAGTCGACATGGCTACATTCGCATCATTGGCTTTCGAGGAGAGCGAGCTCCCTGCAGCCCCGGGTGCCGTCAGGGCAAAATGGTATACCTCCGCTGGCCGGTACGTCGTCGCCTATGTCGGGCTCGATCCTTTGGAGACTGACTTTCTATGCCCGGGCAATTCCATCCTGACCGACGCGGGTTTCAATTTCGTATCGAATGCGCCCACAGAAGAAGGTGCCTGCGAAGGGTTCCCAACATTGACCGCAGATCCAAGAGTCGGTCCGATTGTTTGCCAGGGATCATTGTTATATGTCACGGCCATCCCGAGTGACCAGCAGGGGATCCTATACGGTACACTCGAAGCACTCACTGCTGACGGTGCCCTTATCGGTTTGACCAGTGCGGTGCAGAGCTCTCCCGACATCCCTGAAATCAATCTTGAAGAGTTTTGCGGATAGTAAATACGATAGCTTTGAAAGGAAGGTTCCTTATGTCAAGGTTTTTGATTGAAGTTCCACATGAGAATACGAAAGAAGCGTGCGAGAGGGCAATCCAAGTCTTTTTGGAATCGGGTTCACACTTCGTGACCAATGCAGACTGGGGCTGCCACGATGATGAGCATAAAGCCTGGTTTGTTGTGGACCTGGATAACAAAGAGGAAGCAATGACTTTGCTGCCTCCGCTCTTCCGGCATGATGCAAAAATAATCGCCCTGGAGAAGTTCACCATGGAGGATCTCGAGGGAACAATGGAGAGGCACAACGATTAGCTCTACGGCCATCTCAACCAAAGAATTTCTCGATTAATTCTTGGAAATCGACGGTTTCGTCTTTGAATCCACTTGATCACTGAATTGAAACCCAGATTTCAAGCGGTCTAACGCCCCGCTGCCTAAGAAGATTTTCAAGGTCTTCTTGGGCAGCCGTCCCCCCTCTCCGCATGAATTGCAGGCCATGTTCCTCTACGCTTTGTGAAGCTCACTAACGTTCTCATCTTTTTTTATGGAAATCATCGGCTACTCAATTTGCGCCAGTGGTCATTTTCGAGTTAATCGAAATCATTTGATTTCAGGACATGCTTCCTCATTCGTACTTAATCGGGCATCAAATTTTGGATTGATCTCCATGCATCAACACGCTTGACCACCCCAATTCCCAACCTGGTTGACGAAATCTCTATTGTCAGATATAATCTGACATATGTCAGAAAGAAACATACAAGTATCAGACATGCTCTGACAGAGGTGGCCGTATGGAAATCGCTACATTGGAACCCATTCTGGGTTCAGTAAACGCTGAGAGAGTTCTTATATATGTCCTCGCAAGAGGAGAAGGATATGCGCGCGAAATTGCCAGATTCTTCGGGGCAGATCCGGATTCAATACAAAAGCAGCTAGTGAAGCTTGAATCGGGTAGTGTATTGACCAGCAAAAAGTATGGCCGAACCGTCCTGTATAAGTTTAATCCCCGATACGCATTCCTGCCAGAGCTAAAGAGATTGCTCGAGAAAGCCCTGAGTTTCTATCCGGATGGAGAGCGTGAGCGCCTTATGATGTCGAGACGGCGCCCTAGGCGCAGAGGTAAGCCAATGTGAAGCCAATTCGAGACATGACTCAGGTTGAATTGGGCGCCTATATCCAATCACACTTTAGTGCCAAAGGGATTGACGTTGTCTTATCAGAAGGAGTGGTCGTGGCAATCTACACTAAG
The DNA here is from genome assembly GCA_023144145.1 of Anaerolineales bacterium. Lineage (GTDB taxonomy): Bacteria > Chloroflexota > Anaerolineae > Anaerolineales > E44-bin32 > JAGLGG01. The sequence goes on from JAGLGG010000387.1 coordinate 2,095, forward strand.
GGTAGGTATGTATCGGGCGATCTAGATTTGGTCAATCAGTTTTTTGCAAAGCAGTCGGTTATTAAAAGTGCAATTGAAGAGCTGGGATTTAAGGAAGTAGGGAGGCATTTCGAACATCACGATACAGAATACTTCGTAGAGTTCCCTCCAAGACCCCTTGCAATCGGCGAAGAATATGATATCAAGATCGACGAGTTCGAAGTGGAAACAGGGACCTTGCGTTTAATATCACCGACCGATTGTGTGAAGGACAGACTAGTCTGGTATTACCATGACGGTGATAGACAGTGCTTATCACAAGCTATACTCGTGGCGCAAGATTTTCAAATCGCTATGAATGAAATCAGAGAATGGTCAGACGGTGAGGGAAAACTTGAGGAGTTCGAAGAGATCGAGGCAGAGCTCCAAAGTTAGATGTACTCGGAACCGAGTTTTCGAAGGGATTCTTAATCACCAATTTTAGTTTAAAACTTGTATCATCCAATTTTACAAGTAAGCGGACCTCGTTCTGGTCAACGCTAATAAACCTCGCTCTCCTGCAATAACTGTCTCTAACTGCATAACTCTCCGACAATCGAACTCACATCTTGCAGCAAACAGACAAATAATATATAATCTAGACCCTAAAAGTCCTAATAATGCCCTGGTGGCATTATTGTTTTCATATCATTGGTTTGACCAGCTCGGTGCAAAGCTCGCCCGACATCCCTGAAATTAATCTTGAAGAGCTTTGTGGATCGTAAATTCGATACCAAAGTAGTGGAATAAGATATTCGTAACACGTAGGCTATGCAGAGCGGGGCCAGAAAAATCGATCTATCGTTGTGGTCATAAGTTCAGAAGCTAGTAATGGCCCAAGCCAGGCTCCTTGGAGAATCAAGCTTGGGTAGAATTGGTTCAAGATTAGAGAAGGAGATTCCTTATGTCAAGGTTTTTGATTGAAGTTCCTCATGAGAATACGAAAGAGGCGTGTGAGAGAGCTATCCAAGTATTTTTGGAATCGGGTTCACACTTCATGACCAATGCCGACTGGGGTTGCCACGACGATGAGC
>JAGLGG010000388.1 GCA_023144145.1 Anaerolineales bacterium
CGACGTCATGCCTACCCAACAAGCCGGGCTCCCGCAAAGTAGCTGCCCGGGGCTCCCACGCCCGGGCTGGAACCATTCAAACCCCCGGGGGTTTCACCCTCCCACAAAATAGCTGGCCGGGCTCTCACGCCCGGGTTGTAGAATAAAATGTTTCCTTGGAAAGGAAAAGGAGTCCAGCGGCTTACGCCTGAGCTTCGCTCAGGTTGCATTAGCCTTCCTAAGCGAAGCTTAGGCCTAATGCACTCCAGATGCGTACATGGTAAATGCGACGTCATGCCGACCGAACGATCAATCCCTCACCATATACAAAAATCGCCGGCGTTCCGCCAGTATGCAAGAACAACACCCTTTCATCCCCCTGGATCTCTCCACGACGTATAAGCGACATCAAGCCTCCTGCCGCTCTGCCGGTGTAGACCGGATCGAGCAGAATCCCCTCATGCTGCGCGAAATCCCGGATCGCCTCCCGTTCTAAATTGCTAACCTTGGCGTAGCCCTCTCCAAGATACCCATCCTCAACTCTCACCATTTCAGGTTCAATGGAGTATTCGACCCCCAGCCATTGCGCGGTACTGTTCACCAAATTTGCGATACGCGCTTGCAGGTCGGATGCTTTTTCATCGACACTAATTCCTAGAATCTCACCCTCAAATCCGGAGAGATACCCACCAAGGATCAGGCCGGCTTGAGTTCCGCCCGAGGACGATGCGAAAACAATTCGATCGAAGGAACTATCTTGAAGCTGCAATTCTTCCATCGCCTTCGCATAAGCATAGACTCCCAGTTTGTTTGAACCGCCATAGGGGATCAAATAGGGCTTCAATCCTTGGAGGTCAGCTGTCTCAAAGGTCTCAGCCAAGACTTCTTCGGGGTCACGCGCGCCTGACCAAACTGTTTCTGCGCCAAACAGCCAATCCAGCAACAAATTTCCGGTGACATCTTTTGGGCGTTCCCCGGTGAGCACCAGTTTGCACCCAAAGCCAGACTTTGCGGCTGCAGCTGCTGTTTGTCGGCAATGATTCGATTGGTGTGCGCCGCGCGTGACGAGCAGTTCAGCTTCCTTCTCTCGTGCATCTGCCAGGAGAAATTCCAGCTTGCGCACCTTGTTGCCGCCCAAAGCCAATCCGGTATGATCGTCGCGCTTGATCCACAGTTTCGGTCCTCCCAACACTTTTGAGAGGGTGGGGAGAGCCTCTAACGGTGTGGGGAGAAAAGCGAGGTTTATTTTCGGGACATCGAATGATTCGGGCATGATCACCTCAGAGGGATCCGTCGGCTTATTCGAGCGCCTGTCTTGTTTGCGATACTCCACGAACCCTTAATACTGAAAGCACCTTAGGAAGTATGGATGTATATATCTGATAGAGGATGGGGCGAGCTACAAAATCCCATGCTCCCAACGTTCTCACGAAAGTGGCACCGAATCCGGATTTAAACCTGTATACGCCCCACATTGGATCTGATGGATCAAGATAATCCGGTGCACCCCAGAAATCATATGAAGTTGAACCGGTCGCCTTAGCCCACTTGATGGCTTCCCACTGTAGGAGGTGATTTGGCATCGTATTTCGATGTTGATCACGTGACATTCCATAGAGATACCATGCAGTATCTCCGTAACGAAATACTATCAGCCCGGCGATGGGGGTTCCCTCGACAGCTGCAATTATGGGCTGAGCCATACCTGCATAGTGGAATCCATTCCAAACGTCTTGATAGTAGGCGCCTTCACGAATCGAAAAGTTATCTCGAAGTGAGGTCTCGGCGTACATGCGGTACATGAGTTCAAAGTCTTCCTGACCACCAAGAAACGCTCTTACACCTTTTCGTGTTGCCAAACGAATGTTGTATCGCGTTTTCTGTTTCATGCCTGCAAGAATCTCATCCTCGCTAGGGTTGAGATCCAGCTGCATCGTATTCCGAAATTGGATTTGTTCTTGTGAGGGTGTGAAACCCAATTGCTCTAAGTGAGCTTCAGTCTCTTTGCTTAAGGGGTTCACTACTTCTTCAGTTGAACCAAGTGGACTGGAGCTGATCACAATTTCTGGGTCGATCTTGAGGAAAATCGCACCGTTTTCCCTAGTAAGGTCCTGAAGGTCTCTTAAGACTCGTGACCTTAATTCCTCATTGGACCAATCCAGGATTGGTCCGCGGGGGCAATACAGGATATTGAATCCTGCAATGATTCGGCGTTGGAGGACTTGAGCGGCGGCAACAGGCTTTCCTTCACCAACTTGCCAGATCAGACGTCTCGCGGTCCACCCGTAGCGGCTTTTGAGATCACCCCATTCCCAAGTTTGTAGTAGGTGCGGGTTGGGGAGGCACGTAAGCGTGGCATTCCACTCGACTTGGTCTTTCGATCGTTTTAACTCGACTGTCATAATTATTTCCAGATGCGGGAACTGATAAGTTGATAGAGATAATACAAGGGCTGAATATAGGGTCGATCCCAAGCGCCAGCAGTTTGGTGTAGGGCTCCCCCGAAGCCCCGCTTAAATCGGTAAACGCCCCAGAGACCATCTCGTCGCGAAGTGAATTCGCGTTCGAGGGTTTCTTCGTCCTCTGTCGGAACCCCCCAAAGATCATACTCTGTGCAGCCTTGTTGTTTAGCCCACTTCATGGCTTCCCATTGGAGCAGATATGTTGGCATGCGGTTGCGTTCGATTGCGCTCGATGCTCCATATAAGTACCATGCTCTCTTTCCAAAGGCGAAGACAAATATCGCTGCGAGAGGTTGTTTCTCGTATTCTGCCAGGAAGAGCTCGCAGGCGTTTATCGGGTGAAAAAGTTCATAAGCCTTCTTGTAATAACTTGAGGTATGGATCCCGAATTCATCCCGGTTGCCTGTTTCCTGCATCATTTTCCCGAACCCATCCAGGTCATTCCAGGGACGAACTACCACTCCTTTCCTCCCTGCCAACCTAATGTTGTACCTGGTCTTCTGGCGCATCCTTCCGAGCAACTCCTCATCTGAACCACTTAGGTCGATGATCAAAGTTTGCTCGGGTTGAATGCTCTGATCACTCGGGTTGAAACCGTTGGAACGCAAGTCGTTTTCCAATTTAGGGTCAATTGCGGAATCAGGTTCCACTTTGAGAAGGACCGCTCGATGGGCATTACAAATGCGGTCTAAATGTGGGAGCAGATCAGGGAGCCAAGGTCCGATCGGACCCTTGGGGATGTATGCGATGGAGTAACCAAGGGGCAGAGTGCGGAACAAGATTTGCGCTCCGCAAGCTCCTTCTTGGACGCGTTCGAGTGTCCATCCAAAAGAGGTTTTTAACTCACCCCATTCAGCGGATTGTAGTAAGTGGCTCTCCGGTAGATCGGAGAGAAATGAGTTCCATTCAACTGCTGACACACCTGGGGTCACAGCGGGGATTATATCACTAGGAAGCGGGGAGAAGGTAGCGAAAGAAAGGCGAAGCGTTTCTTAAGCTGAAGGTGCACTCCCTTAACGCAATGTTCTTTATTGCGCCCAATCTCCCATGCTCCCCAGCTCCCTTGCTCGGAAATCTCTAATCTCTATCGCAATGTTCTTTATTGCGCCCAGTCTCCAATCTCCCATGCCTAGCATCCTGATCCCTGGTCCTCTATCTCAAGGGTTTGGATGGTGAAAATTATCACAAATATGGACTAAGTTTGCCCAATTCCTTTGACGAGTGTACACACTCGTGATAAACTTCACGTCGTTATCCAGGGCGCTCAACCTGAACGAAAAGTATGGCGGGAATAAAGCAGGAAAATAAATGCTTTTCGTCAGATTCTGGAAAATGCCGAACCATCTCCGAGGAACCTGAATGCACGAAGCGTGGATATTCATCGCATTCCTACTTCCATTAGGAATCCTTCTCCCAGCAGTAGCAATCGGGCTAAATCGAATACTAGCTCCCCGTAAGCCAAATCCCATAAAGGACAGTACCTATGAATGTGGCGTCGAGACTGTCGGTGAAACATGGGTCCAGCTGAAAGGGCAGTATTATATTTTTGGCCTCATATTTTTGATCTTCGACATTGAAGCCGTTTTCCTTTTCCCATGGGCTGTGGCATATCAAAAGCTGCAGCTTTATATGGTTCTCGAGGGGGTTCTGTTTATCCTCATCTTAGCCGGAGGTCTCCTTTACGCGTGGAGACGCGGTGCTTTAGAGTGGGTCTAGCAATACCATAATGGACTGAGGCTGATGTGGATGGGTACATCAGCCGTTATTTTTTGTGCGTAACGATGGAGAAAGCTGATAATGGGTGATCCATTTACCTTAATCGCTGATTGGCTGAGAGAATTATTGTTGGGCTTTGGCTTGACGCCGGGCTTAACTACAGCACTTTTGAAATTCCTCGGCGCGGCTGTGATGGGTACTGTTGCGCTCATGCTCACATTCTTCACCATCTGGCTCGAGCGAAAAATTGTCGCAAGAATCCAAGATCGAATGGGACCCAATCGCGTAGGCCCCTACGGTTTGCTCCAAACCATAGCCGACTTTCTCAAACTTCTTACCAAAGAAGTTTTAACCCCCGAAGGTGCAGATCGATCGGTCTTTGTTCTGGCCCCGCTGCTGGTCACAATGTCGGTTATCGGGTTGTGGGCTGTCGTTCCATTAGCACCGACATTATTTGGGACTGACATCAACGTCGGTGTGCTGTACATCGTGTCCATTGGGTCGATTGGAACCCTTGGCATCATGATGGCAGGTCTTTCCTCTAACAATAAATATGCGCTCCTTGGGGCATTCCGAACTGTGTCGATGATGCTTTCCTATGCAGTCCCCATGATGCTGGCCCTTTTAATCCCAACCTTACTTGCTGGATCGATGGGCCTTGTGGAAATCGTAAAAGCCCAGGACCCTGTATGGTTCGTCCTTTTATCTCCAATTGCTGCGCTCATTTTCTTTATAAGCTCAATTGCAGAGATTGGCCGGGCTCCCTTCGACTTGCTGGAAGCAGATTCCGAGATCGTGGCAGGTTTTCACATTGAATACTCAGGATTGTCATTTGGGATGTTCTTTGTGGCGGAATTCCTGCATGCTTTCACTATCGCGGTTTTGTCGGCGACCTTGTTCTTTGGAGGGTGGCAGGGACCTGGTGCAGAGCAATTCCCGATCCTGGGTTTCTTTTATTTTTTGATTAAGTCATCAGCCATTTACTTTCTCATTATTTTGATCCGAGGCACTTTTCCACGAATTCGAATAGATCAGCTAAACAGCCTGA
>JAGLGG010000389.1 GCA_023144145.1 Anaerolineales bacterium
ACCAAATTGGCGGATTCCCTGTATCTTCAGAGCGGAAGAATAGTCGGTTGGGCGCTTGGTTAATCGATATCACTACCGCCAAGGGTTGATCCTCCGGCATCCAATAAGGCATCGGCATACCTAGAGGGGCCCATACTGGGAAGGACTCGTCGGCGTACCCATGACTCAGAGTACGAGCTTCTCCCGCAACGCAATCCTCGTCTATGCTCGTACAGCTGATGGGCAAAAGGTAAACCTGGGTTTGACCGATGTATCGGGTTGTTGTGAAGGCAAGTGTTGTTCCGTCAGGCGACCAGGCTGGATCGTAATCATCATTGGGGTTATTGGTGAGGTTGATTCGATGGCTTCCATCAGGGTTCATGAGGTAAATTTCTTGATTTCCATCCTCATCAGAAACAAATGCAATTCGTTGCCCATCAGAATACCATCTAGGTTGGGATTTGTTTCCCGGCCCAAAGGTGAGTTGAGACAGATTTGATCCGTCAGGATACATTGTCCAAATTTGAAGGAGCCCTCCTTCACCTCGATCGCTGGAAAATGCGATCAAACCTCCGCCGCCAATTGGCACAGGGGTTGGAGTGGAAGTTGGGGGTGGTGTGGTTGGCTGGGGTGGATCTGTCGGTTGAGGAGTTGAGCTTGGGATGCTGGTGGCCATCACCGTCGGAGTAGGGGTCTGCGATGGGGCAGCAACGACCACAGGAACGGTTGCGGTTGGACGACTCGATGGGTTATCGTTGGAATTCCCTGAGAATATAGCGATGGCGCCGATTGCAACTGCAACTAGTGCGATTGCTGGAAGGGCAAATTTAATCCAAGGTCTTGATGGTTTGGGCAGCACTTCCGGGGGAGAGGGAACTTGAAAATCTTCGCGAATCGTCGCCGATTGGGGAGGGGCTTCGACGGGTACAATAACAGTTGCGCCGCCGAGAACGGTCGCAGCCTGATCAACCTCCCGAAGTGCGGATTTAAACTGGACCAGACTCGGAAACCTATCTTCCGGATCCAATGCCAAAGCTTTTCTAACGGCAATATCGATATGGACTGGAACTGCAGGATTGAGTGAAAGAATGGATTCAAGCTTCTTCTTATTAAACATACGTTCGATGCTGTCGATGGGGCGTTGCCCTGTAAGCATTTCGTATATCGTCGCTCCCAGAGAATATTGATCGCTTCTATGGTCGGTAAGCGAGCCACCATATTGCTCGGGTGGAGAGTAACCGGGAGTGAGACCGCGCGCGCCTGTGGTTGTTTGCTTGTTGTCGAATTCTTTTGCGAGCCCAAAGTCAACCAGCATTAGGGTCCCATCCGGGAGAAGCTTAATATTCGCTGGTTTAATATCACGATGGATGACGGGAGGTTGTCGAGAATGTAGGTAAATGAGCGCATCACTTATCGAGCCAGCCCAAACCAACACTTCCTCAACGGAGGGTCGCTTCTTGGCGCAGATAGTATCCAAATCATCGCCTGCGACGTAATCCATGACGAGATATTGTTTTTCCTCAAGGATGAAGTGGTCTGTTACCCGGGGAAGATTGGAATGACGCAAGGCCGCCAAGATGGAAGCTTCCCTCTGGAATTGACGTTCCGATTCAGGATTTGTATTGAGATTTTCCTTGACAGCAACTTGGATATACAGGGATAAATCCTGGGCCAGGTATACCGTTCCCATCCCACCTTTGCCCAATTGGCCGTCAATTCGATATCGATTGTGGAGTATGAATCCTTGCTGAAGCGCCATTTAGATTTTTCGCAGAGTAATTTTATTTTGATATCCTACCAGATTGTAGTCGGGTCGTGTCTCATGGCAAGCTGGCGGACCACGTAGGATAAACTATTGTAAATTGTGGTGTAATGCTTAATACTTCACGAAACGCTGGTCGATATCACAAGGATTATTTTTTATAAGAACGATGTTTGTTTAATTTATTTCTTGACGATTAATTATCTTCGAGAGAGAAGGAAAAAAGATGGCAAAAGGCGCTGTTGCCACACAGTGGCATGAGTTTCGGAATAATTGGTCAAAAATTGAGGCGGCAGTTATTGAAGAGGCTATCATAACGATTTACGTTAATGGAACGGAATTAGCCACGATTATGGCAACACCGAAGGACCAGACCAATTTGGCCATGGGTTTTCTGAAAAATGAAGGCCTGATTTCTGAAATGCAGGAAATTGAAAATATCTATGTTACCCACACTGGCTGTTGCATAGATGTTTGGCTCAACCACTCAATTACAAAACCAGACCGGGTGATAATTACATCTGGTTGTGGCGGGGGTATCACCTTCCAAGATCCATCGCATGAGTTGGAGCCCCTCAGCACTGACTGTTACATTTCCCCGGAAGAACTTTTCCATCGGTTTCAAGAATTACATCAACCAGGAAGTTTACATGCCGAAGTGCGAGGGGTTCACACGGCGGGACTAACTGATGGCTCATCGATTTTAGCCGTAGCTGAGGATGTAGGACGGCACAATACAATTGATAAGCTCTTGGGATATTGCTTAAAAGAGGGGATTGCTACAGAGGGACGGATCTTGCTTACGACTGGCAGAATGTCATCGGAAATGTTGCGAAAGGGAGCGCTAATGGGGTGCCCCATTATCGCTTCCAGAAACTCGCCAACATCAATGTCTGTAGAAATGGCTCTAGCTTGGAACATCACTTTAGTGGGGTATGTTCGAAGGAGCACATTGAGAGTGTATGCGAACCCGGGTCGTCTTCAAAACTCTTCTGTGGTGTGACCTTCTTTGTTGTTTTTGGAGAATCCTGGGTGGATGCGCTGGCCCAACTACTATGTGCTAGTCAATACGAAGCGCCCACGATTCAATTTTTCCCCGCGCAGCATGGGCGGTTAGATCTAAATGCAGTGGGGTAACTGATACAAAGCCTTTATCAAGAGCCCAAAAGTCAGTACCTGGCTCAAGAACGCCAGTAGGCGAATCACCGCCAATCCAATAATATGCTCGTCCCCGCGGATCATCCCGTTGCACAAGGGCTTGACGGTAAAGGCGCTGCCCTTGTTGAGTGATTTCGACTCCTCGTACTTTTTCCATGGATAAATCAGGAACATTAATATTTAAAAGGACGCCTTGGGGCAGTCCAAACTCCATAACCTGTCGAGAAATTTGGCAAGCGATTTCGGCAGCTGGTTTGTAATCCAACTCATGATCCCTGTTTCGTAACGAGTTTAAAGAAATCGCTAGCCCGGGTAACCCTGAAATGGTAGCTTCCATCGCGGCGGTGACCGTGCCGCTGTAAGTGACGTCATGACCGAGATTGGCGAGTGGGTTTATGCCGGATACCACCAGGTCGAGTTCTCCCTCAATCACGCCCAACACTGCCAAGGCAACGCAATCAGAAGGTGCACCATCAGTGGTTAATGCAACCGTCCCGTCAGACATTTTCGTTTCCCAGACGCGAAGGGGACGATGTAAAGTTTTAACATGACCCGAGGCAGACCAATTCCTGTCGGGCGCAAGTACCGTGACCTTTCCGAGATTTCGTAAGGCAGAAGCGAGAGCAGCCAAGCCCGGCGCAGAAACGCCGTCGTCGTTGGTGATTAAAATATGCATTGATACACTCCTAATAGATGCTCGTTATTCTACTTCAAGAATTTGCACCCGATTGCAAGTTGTCCGAAAGTAGGGGATCTTGTCATCATCATTAGGGTGACCTATACTTTGGCAAATTAATCCGGTAATAATTTTTTCGTGAGGTGACTAGAGATGTTAAAACGACTTTCTGGGTCAAGATCAAGGCTCTTATTGATATTCTCGTTTTTACTTATGGCGGCGCTTGCCTGTAACTTTACATCGGGCGATGAAGATCCAACTTCACCACCGTCAACCCGACCTCCGGCATTAGGTCCAACTTCTCAACCTGCCGACACAGCAGTTCCTCAACCAGATGCCGGTGCTGGAAGCGTAGGGCGGGACAATGAAGCGCTGGCAAGTGCAACGGTGCAGATTTTTGCTCTGTATGATTCGGGTGCGGAGTGGGACATAGTCTGGACCGGTTCGGGGAGCATCATCAGCGCGGAGGGCATAATTCTAACCAATGCGCATGTTGTGGATAATCGTTTTGATGAGTATACCGATCTAGGGGTGGCGATCACGGGTCAGACGCATGAGCCACCTGAATTGTTGTATCTTGCTGGTATCGCTGCAATTGATTATGGGTTGGACTTGGCAGTTATCCGTATTGTGAGTGATTTGGATGGTAATTCAGTCACGCCCAACCTGCCCTTCATCGCAGTCGGGGATTCGGATTTGCTAAAGATTGGAGCCGATTTACGCATTCTTGGGTATCCAGGAATCGGCGGCGATACGATCACGTTTACCGAGGGGGCTGTCAGTGGCTTTACTCAAGAGCGAGGTTTAGATGGGCGTGCATGGATAAAGACCGACGCGACAATTGCCGGCGGAAATAGTGGTGGCATGGCGGTTAATCAAGAGGGCGAACTTATCGGGGTGCCGACAAGAGCCTCGGCGGGGGGCGAAGACAGCGCGATCGTTGATTGCAGACCTGTGGCGGATACGAATCGCGATGGATATATTGATGAGTTCGACACCTGTGTACCCATTGGAGGTTTTCTCAATGGACTTCGACCTGTCAACCTAGCAAATCCGTTGATTGAAGCTGTCTTTGCAAATCGCGAATACGCTGGCGGGATGGATCCATCGACGATTCCAACCGGGGCATTCGATTTGAGCGAGACATTTTTCTCAAACCTCGACTTTGCAGATGGGGTGACAGATGATGATGAACCGACACAGTTTTGGTATGCCCTTCCTGCCGCCATTGAAAGAATCTGTGCCTTTTGGGACTACGAAGGTATGCAAGATGGAATGGTTTGGTCAGCATTCTGGAGTGTGGATGGTGAACTGGACGATAGCGGCAGTATATTCAACAACATTTGGCAGGGTGGGGACCAAGGGAACTGGTGGGTTTGTATTTTCTCTGATTTCGGCCTTGATGACGGAACCTACGAACTGGTCCTCGAAGTTGAAGGTGAGTCACTCGTGAATGAATCGGTTTTTGTTGGCGGTGACAGATCGCTGGCAGATTTTTACATCGTTAATAATTCATCATTAACACTGTGCTATGTGAATATTTCCCCTTATTCCGCCCAGAACTGGGGTCAGGATGAGCTGGGAGCTACGGAACTAATCGACCCAGGGGTGGAGCGGGCAATCACGCTTGCTACCGGGTACTATGACCTCCTCCTGAGGGATTGTGACGGTGAGTCAATACTTGAAGAGTACGAAATTGAACTGTTTGAAGATCTGGTGTACACCGTGACAAATTAGATTGACATTAGCAACCAGTTTGGCAGTTCCACAACAAATTAGAGTTGGGCGGATTTATATGTGACCGCAATTCACACAAATGCCCAACTCTTTTATTATATTATCAGGGGCTCCAATATCGTATTTTAGCAAGTCGTAAGAATCCCTGGTGGAATTTGCTTATCCACTAGGCAGGGCACAAACGAGAACAGTTTAACTTGAATTAATTGCGCCCACTTATAGGGGGTTTGGAGAAAGAATTCGTTATTTACCTCAATAGGGCGCTATGTGCGTTGACTCGGCTCCGGCAGACATGATATTATGTGATTGCGAAACATGGTGTTCATCTAGTATCTATTACCATGTGCGCCTGGTTTTATTGCTTTATTATTTTTATTCTCACTGGGTTTTTCCGAAATTTTGGCAGGTCCATAAATAACTATGGATCGGCGATAAAAAAAATAGTCGCACAACTAGCCAATACTCCGTGGGTGAGCACCAAAACTGGGCGCTCACTCTGTGTTTTTTAATCTGGAGGAAGCACTGACATGAGCAGTGAGCTAGTAGTAAGACTTGTTGGAATGATCATAATGTCGATTGGCGGCGGATATCTCGGAATAAGTCTGGCAGGAAGCGCTGATCAATCAGTCGAGCTGTGGGGTAGCGTTTTTGCACTGTTAGGAGCGCTAACAGGGATAATTATTACTCCATTTATTACCATCAGACCTCTGCGAAGATTCAGATCAAAAATTGCTCAAGTTTCTGCCCAGAAAATGATGGCAGGGGTCATGGGTTTAGTGGTGGGGTTGATGATTGCGGCGTTGGTTGCATTCCCTCTTTCTTTATTGCCGGATCCATTCGGTCAGATTCTTCCTTTTATTGGGGCTCTTCTGTTCAGTTATTCAGGCGTGTCAATCTTTGTTATGCGACAAAATGATATTTTGGGAATCATCCGCAACCGGTTTTCTTTCTCAAGTGAAGAGGGTTCTGCGCCTATTACTGAGAGAAGCGTTTTGCTGGATACCAGTGTAATTATTGATGGTCGCATTGCGGATATCGCCCGAACTGGCTTTGTAACTGGCCAGATGATGGTGCCCTCATTTGTCCTGAATGAATTGCAGCATATCGCAGATTCATCAGACAATCTGCGGAGACAGAGAGGCAGGCGAGGGCTTGATATTCTCAATCGCATGCAGAAGGATTCCACTATCCCATTTCGGATAACAGACCTTGATGTTGAAGGAGTTCGGGAAGTAGATGACAAACTTGTTATCCTCGCTAAACAGCTAAGAGCACCCATCCTGACCAACGATTTCAACCTTAATCGGGTTGCTGAATTGCAGGGTGTTCTTGTCCTAAATATCAACGAACTAGCCAACGCTGTGAAGGCTGTTTACATCCCCGGTGAGACCATGGAAGTAAAAGTAATTCAAGAGGGGAAGGAGATGAATCAAGGGGTAGGATA
>JAGLGG010000039.1 GCA_023144145.1 Anaerolineales bacterium
GCTTTCACGGGTGAGTTCGTCCAGCGCGGTAAATGGTTCGTCCATTAACCAAACCGAGGCTCCTAAAGCGAGGGTTCTGGCAAGGGCGACGCGCTGCTGCATTCCACCTGAGAGCGTGAAAGGATGGGAGGATGAGAAATCATCCAGGCCGACCAGGGCCAACAACTCCTCGGGTGTCATCAGTGTGCGCGAGTTTTGGGGGTTGATGTTTTGGGCCAAGGCAACATTGGCATAGACAGTTCGCCAGGGCAGTAATGCCGGTTTCTGCGCCATCCAGGATACCTGTTTCTGGGATGCCACCTGAATGGGGCTCAATCCATCAAGGATTACCACGCCTGAACTGGCTTCAACCAAACTCGCCAGGATGCGTAAGAGGGTTGATTTCCCACATCCGCTTTGGCCGATAAGGGCAATGAACTCGCCTGATTGGATCTCCAGGTTCACGTCGTCAAGGGCGAGGAGCAAATCACCCTTGGGAATTTTGTACCTATGCGTGAGATTGGATACTTGAATCCTCATCCCTATTCAGACCTCAAGCCGCGCCACCCCTGAACTTTATCGATGCGGATGGCGAACGCACGCCAAGGACGAGCGGCAAGTTCGGTATTGAGAGGCTGGCCCAGGAACCGCTGACTGAGGCGATCCAGAAGTGCGGAGACTCCATGCGGGATGTCGTCCTCCGCCAACAACTGGGCAGAGCCGTGGGCCATAACGCGTCGATGCGGAGGCCAGGGCTCATCCACGGTGAGTGAGACGCGTGGGTCCTCGACCAGATAATCAGCCCACTTCGATCCCGACCAGGCGGCGACGTGGAAATTACCTCCGTCCCATTCGTGCCAAACAGGGATCACGTGCGGGGCGCCGTCGGGTCGAATACATGCCAGACTGGCAACCCAAGGCCCTTGAAGAAAGGATTTTACCTCGTCCTTTTCTAGCGGGGTGGTTGGCTCGATTTTTGAAAGAGCAGGTCCTTGATAGGGAGCGTAAACGGGTGCTCCCAAACGGTAGGACAGACGTGCAGCCATCTGGCGCATGGCTTCCACATGCCCGAGCATTTCTTCGAGCGTATGCCGGTACTTAGGCGCGCTGAGCAGCAGGGCGGCGCTCGGGGTATGGCCGTCTTCACAGATTGGAATCGCAAGCTCCAAGGATTCCGCACCAACCTTAAGGTGGACCCCCATTGATCGAACGGTCTCGGATGGTGCAGGTGTGAGAATCGAACCCGCGGCGGTGTTTTCTGGGAAAATGGGCTTGTCGGGATCAAAGGCAGTGCGGACGCGATGGGAACTTTCTCTCTGTGCCAGAATGAGAATGTGTGGTGGGCTGGAAACCGCGAGCGCCAGAGTCTCATCTATCGGTGGCGTGGATGCCTCCTGGAAGAAGGCGCTTAGCAGTTCCTGGGAATTACTCATTCCGGTACCGCGCCAAGCTAGCAACCGAGGGCCAGGTCGATAGCGTGCGCGCGCACGAGTTTGATCCACATACCCCAGGACCTTCAAGGTTTGCAGCAGTTCAAAGAGGGTGCTGCGGGATATGTCGAGTCGATCGACGCATTCCTGGGGTGTGAGCCCCCGGGGATTGACCAGTAGAAGCTCCAGCAACCCCAGCGTACGTCCGGCCGCAGGGACGGGGAGATCGGTGATGGAAGATTTCATAAAGTCCATTATATTGGATTATCGTCCATTATATTGGATGATATTATCTTGTCAAGAGCTAGAATCCGGTTAGACGAAGGAGCAAATTTTGTGAAATACGCGCAATGGCGTGAAAATAAGAGAGTCTAGATATGCGGAAATTCCGCAGGGCTAGTTTCGGTCGAGCAAGTTCTTGTTGGTCCAATTCTGGCGGGATTGCGCATAAGCAAATTGCAGTGGGTCTGTAGCAAATCCCAGCGTGTACAAAATCCCCAAAAATGGTGTGTAACATTCACAGAGTGATTTCGTTGCATTTAATGGCATGGGAGTGAAAATCAATTTATGCTCAGGCTATAACTTTGGGCAGCCATGCATGGGTAGATAGTCCATAATGAGGCATATTCGGAGGGAATATTTTAAGCCAGGCGAAACGTAATCCTCCCTCATTCTGACATATCATTGTAATGGGCTGATCATTTATTGATCAGCTCTTTTCGGGCGCGTGGAACCATTCAGGAAGAGCGCAATAAGATGCGACGATAAATTATCCAAGGTTTTTGAAGGGGATGCCTAGGAATGTCGCGTGAGATTTGTCATAAGGCATCTTGTGAAAATAAAACCTCTATTCAACGCGAGGGGACCCAGAGGGCAGGGGCTGGTTGAGTTTGCACTCATCTTGCCGGCGCTTCTCCTCGTTGTTGTAAGCATCATCGACTTTGGCCGCTTGATGTTCACTATTTCCTCAGTCGCTTCTGCCAGCCGAGATGCAGCCAGATACGGTGCCTCTGTTGGGGAGGACGCTTCTGGCGTTGCGCATTATCAAGATTGTGCTGGCATTCGAGAAACGATCCAGAGACTCAGCTTCTTCGTCGAATTGGATGTTCTGATCGAATACGACACTGATGGACCAGGCGGAAATTTGGCTGTTGAGTACTGTCTACCTGGGTTGAGTGTCGATCTCTCATTTCCTGCAACGTTAGGCAGTCAAATTGTCGTGAAGGCAACGGGTACTTACCGTTCCCTGGTTTTATCCGGTTTTTTCAAACTGCCGGGGATTCCAGTAATTTCGGAAACCAGGAGGACTATTTTACGAGATATTTTCATCGATTAATTCGGTCGAGACGTGATTCTTCAAGTCTTGGAGGGTGTGCCCCGCGTAATTCGCAGAACCTAACCGGTTGAACATAAAAATCAATCTGAGAAAAGGTGGAAGATGAGTGGCTTCCGTAAAGAGAATGGTCAAGGCTTTGTAGAGTTTGCAGTTGGAATTACTTTCTTATTGATTTTACTGGCAGGCATACTTGATCTAGGTCGTGCATATTTTTCTTACATTGCACTACAAGATGCGGCTCAGGAAGGGGCCTCTTATGCCTCCATCGCCCCAACCGATATTACGGGTATCCGTGAGCGGGTTCGAGCGACTTCCAGCGGCCCGATCGATTTCCTACCGTTCGATGACAGCCAGATCACGGTCCAATTTCTTGGAGGATTTTGTACAGGCAGTGGCGTCAAGGTGACAGTTCAGATCGATTTCCGGCTTGTGGCGCCTTTTTTCAGCGGCAACTCCCTAGCGCTTTCGGCTGAGGCAACAGACACGATTCTACAAGATTCTTGTGGATGACAAGACTTTGGAAAGATATGGTGGATAGGATGAAGGTGATCTCTACGGAATCGGGACAGTCTCTCGTTCTGATTGTATTGATGATCGTCGGTTTAATCGGTTTTGCCGCGCTGGCAATTGATGGTGGGATGCTCCTTGCAGAGCGACGCAGGGCGCAAAACGCGGCTGATGCAGGTGTGATGGCGGCTGCGCTGGCAAAAATTCAAGTGAAGAACTTGTTCACAACCGCGCTTCAGAGAGCGGCCAGTAATGGCTTTGGGACAGTAGAAGGCGCATGTAGCCCTGACGGCCCGGATTGTCTTGTGGGAACTGGAGAACTGTGGACCGTTCAGGTGAGTACCCCGCCGCGCACTGGGGACTTTGCCGGCGATAGCGATTATATACAAGTGAACATCACGTCTGAGGTGAATACGGCGTTGGCGCATATGGTGTTCACTGGACCATTGCAAACAACCGTTGAGGCCGTATCAAGGGTGTGGCCGGAAGTACGATTAGCCGCCGGCCATGCATTATACGCGGCCACGGAGCACGATTGCAAAGGTGTCTGGTTCTCTGGTACCGGCGACACAACGATTACGGGGGGAAATATCTTCTCCAACTCAGACGCCGATGATAAAAACTGCAATTCCGGAGTGCAGGACGGGGCTGGTTACGTTAGTGTAGAAGACCCACACGAGATATTAGTCGTCGGCACGTTCGATGAGGGGGGATCGGGGTCGGTCACTCCTTCTCCGCAGACCGGAGTCCCGCACGACCCTTTGAGGAGCGTGCCCCGACCCGATTGTTCGGATTTTACGGAGGATAAGGGTGCGGTGCGCATCAACGCAGGGGAAATTGTGAGCTTGGTTCCCGGTAGATATGAAAGTATTACCTTCAGCACACCTGATTCTGTCGTGAAACTGAGTCCGGGGATGTACTGTATATATGGGGACAAAGGGTTCTCGGGAAATGGTGGAAATGTTGTTGTAGATGGCCCGGCAGACGGACCTGGCGTGATGATTTACCTGCAGCGAGGCCCATTCAACTTGGGGGGCAGTACGGTTGTTAATCTTTTTGCAGAACCGACGGAGAACGTCCTCATCGATCCATCAGGAAATGATTGGAAAGGCATGTTGATCTACGTAGACCCCGAGAATGACTCTGAGGTTAAGATCACTGGGAACTCCGGATCAAACTACTCAGGTACGATATTTGCGCCCTCGTCAGATTGTATTATAGAGGGTACCGGAGATAGCATCGGACTTATTTCGCAAGTGATCTGCTATACGGTTAAGATCACGGGTACTGCCGAGGTTAACATCACATACGACGAAAGCTTGGGCTACGATGTCCCTGCGGCAATTGATTTGGTGAAGTAATCACCTCCATGTTTCATCTTCAATAAACGTCCGCACCAGCAACTGCAGAGCAATTGCGCTCAACTCTTCAAGCACAATTAATTACCAGTAAGATGATAATTTCTTCCTCCTATCACCCATCGATCCAATAGAGTAAACAAGACCTCTGACATTTCCTTGGAGCACTGTATTCTGAGTTGACATTCCCCGAGATCACAACGGCGACATGTTTTACGGATAAATATGACCGACTAAGGTCAACTAGCTAGTGTTAAGTCGGTATGGTTTGACATCATTCTCTTGAAAATGTAAGTTGCGGAAAGTGAATCCTGCTTTATACTCACTCAGTTGATAATTAGGTTTAGCAACTAAAAATTGGTCTGAGGAGGCGCAAACAAACAATACCAGACAAAATTGGTGTTGTTTGAGGGCTGAACGGATACCGTGCTTCACGAGCTTGAATCGTTGTAGCCAACAATTTTACAAATCAAGGGAGTGTGCATGAGTAATAGTAAGATCAGAATTTTGATTGTGGATGATCATGAAGTTGTTCGAAGCGCGTATCGTCTTCTGCTAGAGAAAGAGGGGATGGAGGTTGTGAAAGATGTGGGTACAGGAAATCAAGGAGTAGATGCCGTCCTTGAGCTCAAGCCAGACATTGTACTGTTAGATATTTCAATGCCCGATATGGATGGTTTGGCCGCACTATCCTTGATGAAGTATCTCCACCCCGAAGTTCAGGTGGTAGTTTTAACCTCTCACGAGGACGAAATGTACATGGCCAGGGCAGGGGAACTAGGTGCGGCGGGCTTCTTTACGAAAAGAGTCCCCTCCGGTGAATTGATCACAGCAATCAAGGCGATTGGTGCAGGGAAGCCCAATCCAGTGAAAGAGACGCTGACAAAGAGAGTTACCCCGCCTTCTGTCTCCGGCTTTACTGCTTACAAGCCAATAATTCAAACTAAGAATGATCTAACCGGTCAAGAGACGGTAGTTGTTTCGCTTATATCCATGGGATGTACGAACGAGGAAATCACCGAGCAACTCTGCGTGAGCCGCAACACACTAAAAACGCATCTTCGACATATTTATAGTAAGCTGGATGTATCCGATCGCACCCA
>JAGLGG010000390.1 GCA_023144145.1 Anaerolineales bacterium
TCACACGCTCCCCTGCACCCTAGCCCCTTCCACCCCCCAGTACCAACGTACCCGCAACGATTTGGACCTAAGTACTGTAGTGATTCTCTCCACAGATTCTTAGAATCAATCATAAGCCAAACCACTTTCGATGATCATTAAATGAAGAGACTCTCGCTAGCTCACATCTTCACTGAGCTGAAGGTGTGACAATTTCTGTTGAAAATAACCTGAAGACGAGAGGGCCTAATGAAGGTATTCGAGCAAACCAATAACCCGAAAATTAAACCAATGGGGTGGTTTCGACCGTATGCTCATCTCGCATTACGAATTGTATTCATTGTGGTCTTCGGGATCCCACTCGTAGCGAATCCGAATAGAGCATCTTTAGCTGCACCTTACCTGCAAAGCAACCAGGCCATCGGTGGTGATGGACTAACATTTGAGCAACGGCGCCAGCAGTGGCTTAATAGCATGCCCGATCCAAACGGGTTTGCGATTGTGAAAAGCTCTGGCGCTGACAAAGAGGCTGAACTTGATTATCGGGTAGAGAATTACCTTTTTGGCTGGTTGGAAAACTGTGCCACAAAATCATCCTGGGCAAATAAATGCCGTGGTGTTGTTCTTACCCAGATGATCGAATGGTTTGTTAGCACAAATTATTGGATCGATAAAGGGCCAAAACAGCAGCGTGGGTATGCCATGATGATCCCCCTCAAATACTACGGTGGCTCGCCCTATTCTGGGGACGGGAAGGCCGATGTCATCAGTGCAAATGCGAATGATGCCGTGCTCGATCGGTTTCGAGACAGAATGGTTGGTGAGGGCGGCGTATTTGAAGTCGGTCAGCCAAACAAGGAACTCGCTTCCGTTGTGGGTGTGTATCTGTATACGTCCCACTATGATCAAAACATCATGTTTGATCAATTTGGGTGTCTCGATAGCGATGGAAATGCGTGTTTGGGTACCCATTTTAAAACCTTTTCATATCCCAGGAGCAAAGGCGGTACGGGCAAAGAATATGTATTTGGAGAGGGACCGTACAACGCCCATGATTTGATGCGGGATTGGTTAATGTATCGAATGGACGGATGGTTTGTGAGAAGCGGCAATCCTTATGGGATGCGCGAATTCGATTCCAACAATTACCACAGGCACTTCGCTAACATGCTCATGCTGCTTGCGGAGTTCGCAGCAGAAAGTGATATTCTAATAAGGGCGAATATGACTGCGGATATCGCCATCCTCGACGCTCTTATGGATTTTTCAGCGAATGGTTGGGGTGGAACGATGGGGCGAACTGACTACAAACACATGGGTCGGTCGCCCGTATTCCCTCATCGGGTTTTATTTGGGATCTCAGGTGATGAGGGCGGGAATGATAAATGGGATATCTCGGCTGCGTATGCAGTCAACCACGCGCCTTCAAACCTTATTATTGCTCTAAGTCGTTTTGACGAAGACTGGCGCTTCCATATGGAATACAACCAGAGATTAAATAACGCCGAGGGCAAGGGCAAGTGGAACTATCTAACAAATGATTACAACATGGGATCCAGCGTAGGTCAAAAAAATCAGGGTTGGAGTGTTGTTGTGCGAGGTCCAGGTGATACCAGTTTCATCCGCTTCTTCATCAATGCGGATAGCACTGCACCAGCAGACAACAAGGAAACCAGTTATCAAGGTGATAAGGGCTATCAATTCAGAAATGCCATGTTCGTCAATTTGGGGAATACGCCATATTATTGGGAATTTAGAGGGGGTACGAATTGGGACGAAACAACCTCACAAGGAGGTTGGGAGTTCAAAAAATTGGGGAACACCTTTGTCGCAATCAGGCTTGGCTCCTCAACCGCAGCAGTCGAATTGGCACAAGGTGGTGTCGATTATTCATCCTTTGCAGCATTCAAAAATGCAGTTACGCTACATGCTGATCTGACCACAACTTCGTTTACAACTTCAAAAGGGATCACCATCGACAAGAATGATCCATGTGGACTAATCAACCCGGGCGATTGTAGCTTTCCTTTTAATCCTCTTGAAACTGAATCATCTGCTGGAAAACTCATCGATTGGCATAATGGGGTCATGACAGTTTCCAAAGATGGTCTTCACTGTACATATAACTTCAATAGCTGGGCGATTTCAGGAAACAGTTGTGGCGAGAATTCAACTGTCCCTACCACAACATTTGTGGACGTTCCGAAATCGCACTGGGCCCATGATTCCATTGAAGCACTGTATCAAGCTGGGTATATCGCAGGGTGCAGCACCAATCCTTTGAAATATTGCCCTGAAAGCACGATGACACGGTCAGAGGGCGCTGTATTTGTCATTAGAGGGACACAGGGTGCAGGGCATCTTCCTCCTGATCCAAATTCTCAAATATTCACCGACGTCGTATTAGATTCTTGGGCCGCAAAGTGGGCCTCAGCGTTGTGGGAACAACGCTTCACCGCCGGTTGCGGAACAGATCCACTCCTATATTGCCCCGATCAAGGTCACACCCGTGCTGAAGGAGCTGTGTTTTATTTGCGCATGCTCCAAGGCCCGGAATACT
>JAGLGG010000391.1 GCA_023144145.1 Anaerolineales bacterium
CACACGTTGGATTGAGCAAGCCTATTTATCCGGCATCTTACCTGCATGTGAGACTCAACCCGAATTGGCTGCTTGCCCAAATGAACCGCTCACACGCGCGATGGCGGCATATATGATGGTACTCGCAAAGGGGATTGAAGTTCAGTGATCAGGCAGTTGGTCAATTGGTCAACTTGTCAATCTGTCAACTGGTCAATGGGCAGAAGTCGAAATTCACTTTGGCCGGATAATCACTTAACCCATAGCGACTCCTTAATCGACCCGCTCCCCGACCCCGCCACATCATTCATGCAGGCGATTCCCTCCCCTAGGACTATAGTACCCAGCCTAATCGGACTAGAGTACTGTGTTTCCTCACCATGTTCATCCTTAAAATTGATATCTGAAGGCTACTGGGTACCTTCTCAATCATCAAAAGTAAATTATTAGCACTCTTTAATTCTTCAAATGTTGTTTTATCGCGGTAAATCATTGATGAAAGGGAAGGTAAAAAGTATAAGTATGAACACGCTGTCGAATTCTTTGAGGTCGTTTCTGAGGGGAAGTTCAAACATTGTCTACAAACAAAGTCAAAGATCACATAAAGTATTACGAACCGCAGTATACCTAACCCTGCTCCTTGCTATTCTGCTCAGCGGAGTTCGTACCTTTGCAAGTCAAGGACGAGAGTCCAGCACAGCATTAGCCCCAGCTCAGGCTTCAGTAACAGGTGGTGATGGAAAGACTTTTCAGCAAAGGCGAACTGAATGGTTGAACTCATTACCTGCCCCAACATCAAGTATCGATGAAGACACGAGAAACGAATATTTCTTCGGTTGGCTCGAGAAGGGGATATACAACAACGTTGTTTCCGAAACAATCAATAAATTCGTTGGCACGAATTTTTGGCTGTATGGACCCAGAGCACCCGCTGCATACGCAGCCGCCTTGCTCCTTCGATATGGAGAAAATGGCACCGGCATTATTAGCAGCAGCGATGAGAAGGCAATAAAGAATCGTTACGAAAATACAATCGAGACCAGCAGTATGTTTGGACACTTGAATCCAAATAAAGAACTCCTGGTAATGGTTGGTGTGTATTTGTACACCTCCTATTACGATAGCAATATCACCGTTCCCATCTATGGGTATCCAACCCATCTAACAGATCCACCAAGCTATTTTCAGAGCCATTGGAAGAGCTTTAGCTACAATGGCAACAGCTACCAATATGGTGGGGGCCCATACAACGCTCTTGAGTTGTCACGCGACTGGTTGATGTGGAGAACGGAAGGCTGGTTTGCTCGAAATACATCACCTTATGGCAACCGCGAATTCGACTCAATTAACTACCACCGTCATTTCCCTGATGCGCTTATGATCCTCGCCCAATTTGCACCCGAGAGTAGTGTCCGCTCGCGTGCAAAGATGGCCGCAGACGTAACTTTATTAGATTTCCTGATGGATTTTTCCGCCAACAGCCAGGGCGGAACCATCGGACGAACCGATTACAAGCATATGGACCGTACCCCTCAATTCCCGCTCGATGTATTTTGGGGCATCTCAAGCAACGAGGATGCAAAATGGGATATCGCTGCCTTGTATTCATTAAACTATGAGCCTTCGGACCTGATCGTTTCCCTGGGCAACTTTGACGAAGGTTGGCGCTTCCACGAGGAATACAACCAGCGCCTCAATCACAATGAAGGAACGGGGAAATGGAACTTCCTGACTCCCCTGTACAACATTGGCTCGAGTGCTGGTTATCCAAAACAAGGCTGGAACGTAAATATCAAAGGTCCTGGAAGAACGGGCTTTATCCGATTCTTCATCAACAGCGACAGCGTCGCACCAAACGATAAGCAAGAGGACAACTACCAAGGTGAACGAGGCAACCAGTTCCGCAACGCGATTTTCGCCAATATCGGAAAGACACCACACTACTGGGAATTTAAAAACAGTGCGGATTGGGACGCAGAATCATCGGAAAGCGGCTGGCAATTCAAGCGATTAGGCGATGTGTTTGTAGCCATTCGGCTGGGATCCAGAACCGCCTCGGTGGAACTTGCTCAGCAAGGTGTCGACTATGGTAGCTACAGCGCGTTCAAAGATGCTGTAAAGCAGAACGCCTCACTTTCCGACAGCTCATACACGACCTCTAAGGGTGTCACAATTGGCAAGAATGACCTTTGCGGCCTGGACAGTCCAGGAGATTGCACTTTCCCATTTGATGGCCTCGAAACCAGGTCATCGCATGGAAAGCTAATTGATTGGAGCAATGAGGTCATGACCCTCTCGAAGGACGGCCTCACTTGCGCGTACAACTTCAATAACTGGACTTACTCTGGAAACAGCTGCAGTAAGGGCGACGGTGGAGTACCTAACCCACGCCCAACTCCCACTCCATCACCCTCCCCAACCCCTCCCCCCTCCACAACGTTTGTCGATGTACCTATCGACCATTGGGCATATGATTACATCGAGGTTCTTGCGGAGCAAAATTATGTGAGTGGGTGCAGTGCGGATCCTGTTATGTACTGTCCTGAAGATACCATGACCCGATCAGAGGGAGCCGTCTTTGTTTTGCGTGGGCTTAACGGGGCCGGATATATGCCGCCTCAGCCAAATGAAACAGTTTTCGGGGATGTCCTGCTAAGTGAATGGTTTTCAAAGTGGACGGACGGGCTTTGGGACGAGGGCTTCACATCAGGATGTTCAACTGATCCACTCATGTTTTGCCCAGTCCAAGAACATACACGCGCCGAAGGGACAGTATTTTTCCTGAGGATGCTGCATGGCGCAGGGTATGTTCCCCCAGATCCTGTTGGTCTGTTTTCTGATGTCCCCGTTGACTATTGGGGGGCGCGTTGGGTTGAGGCTGCATACGAAGCTGGCATCATCCTCGCCTGTGATGAGAACGCAAATCTGTTCTGTCCCGAAGAGGCACTAACACGCGCTATGGCAGCTTACATGATGGTTCAGGCGAAAGGATTATCAGTTCCGTAGGCCTCATTTCGCCCATTTGAGAGTAAGAAGAAGATGCTCGCCATTTGCACCAGTTGTACGGGCAACCGGCCGGTTGCCCATACGACTCCTTTGTAGAAAAAAACAAGTACGATCATGACGTGCCCTCGTCAGGGCAACTCTCTTTGCCCTTCGGTTATGGAGAAATAGCTAGAAGAAAAATCCGGGAGCACATACTTATATTTTCTGTTCTGAGAGATTCCGGAAAGGCGGCAGGCATGAAATTATCTCGAATTTTCCTAGTCATCGCCGCAATACTCCTTTTATTACAAACTTCAAGCCCCACGCATGCAGAACTACTCGTTGTGAGTGGCTCGAATACCTTCCAGGACGTTCCAACTAATCATTGGGCCTTCGAATATATCGAGGCTCTCTATCAGGCTGGTTATACCGCCGGCTGCAGTGCAGACATCATGCTCTACTGCCCTGAGAGCAACCTCTCTCGTGCTGAGGGTGCGGTATTTTTCGAAAGGGGCATCCACGGCGCTGACACCCTCCCTGCTCCACCGATAGAAGAAATCTTTGCCGACGTGCCACTATCTGAATGGTACGCAAAATGGACAACCGCCCTCTGGCAAGACGGCTTCACTGCCGGTTGTGGATCTGACCCGCTGATTTTCTGCCCACTTGAGGGACATACCAGGGCTGAGGCAAGCGTCTTCATATTAAGAATTCATCATGGCTCTGATTACATTCCCCCTGAGCCGACTGGATTGTTTTCCGATTCGTCAATTGATGCTTGGAATACAAAATGGGTTGAAGCTGCATACAATGATCGTCTCATTCCACCCTGCGAGGTATCACCAGAATTCAAATTCTGTCCTGACACTTTGGCAACACGAGCAGATATGGCGCTGTTTCTTAGCCTGGCTCTAAGACTCGAGGTTACATCCCCCCCATTCCCAACTCCCAACACAATGAACGAATGTAAAGATTGGGAAACATTGCACCCAGAATGGATTTTCTGCGACGACTTTGAGATGAACCAACCCATGGTCGGGATGGGTCGATACTTCGAATACCAAGATGACGGTGGGGATTTTATCCGGATGAACGGCATAGGTTTTGAAGACTCCTACGCGATGCGGGTGAAATGGGAGCCTGGCGAAGTTGGTGCCGGGAGTTTGTTGCTCTCTTTTGGTCGTAACCCGAATGAGTATATGAATAAAACAAGGATCCGCCCTGCAGAGGATTTTAGGGAAGTCTATTACCG
>JAGLGG010000392.1 GCA_023144145.1 Anaerolineales bacterium
TAACTTGAAGATTGAGGCGATTTTTATTCGAGAAAACTGACGGCGGCCTTACGAGCCATGAACGGATTCGAGCTGTATATACTTTTTTTGATCTATGAACCGGCATAGGTACGCATTGTCTCGGGGATGGAATAAGTATGCGGCGGCGTCTGCTCGAGGTTTCTGGGGGAGGCGTAAGGTATTGAACTTACCGGGCGTAAATAACCATCAGGCGAAAATCAACGCAATGTAGGTATCGTGCAGAATCGTGCGCAAGTGTAGGAACGGGCAGGAGTTGCAACTGACCGGGGTATCGCGCGCCGAGTTTGAAGCTGGTTTCGTTGTTGTAGATCGTCTTCCAACGAGGTTGGCCCTGCAAAGTCGCCCTTCAGCTTAGCTCGAGGCCGTCAGCCATCATTATCCCTTGACCATAAAGGTGAGACTATGGCGCGACCTTTTCAATACAGCATGGATCGGCGAATTGTTAATCGAATCATCATATGGCTGTTGAAGTTTGGATTAGCCCCTAGGATTTACTCTCTTCTTATAGTCACTGGCCGAATAACTGGAAATCCTCATTCTGTGCCAGTTGTCCTGGTTGTAGAAGGAAACAAAAGTTGGTTGGTTGCTCCTTACGGAGAGATCGACTGGGTGAAAAATACCCGGGCTTCAGGTAAGGTGAAGCTATCGCGTCGAAAGCGAAGCGAAGATTTTGCGATTCGTGAGTTGCCTCCAGAAGAAGCGGCACCGATATTGAAGAAATATCTTGAGGAGAACTCCCTGACGAAGCCCTATTTCGATGCCCGGGTAGATTCTTCCTTGGTTGAATTTGTGGAAGAGGCAAGATCACGGCCTGTGTTCGAATTAATCAAAATCTAGGCAGGAAAGGATGAAACTTGATCATAGATGATGCCTAAGAACTCGCTGAAACTGACGGCGGCTCAAGTGCAGAGCACTTGAGCTTGGCAAATGAGTGATGAGAAATTATCATCACTTTAAAGAATGTCTTCGTCATTCTTTGGCTGTGAATGGAAACGCTCTGATAGCGTGTAAACAGAGTTTGCACGGCAGAATGGCAAGGCAACGGCTGACGGAAATGTTCCGTCAGCTTAACGAACAGAACTCGTTAGCATAAAGAATGGCTTCGCCGTTCTTTGTCTAGGGACCGCTGCTGCTGAGCATTGGGGCCGTTAGGCCGCCAAACGACGTAACAAAATTAAGCCCCATGGAGGATTAAGCGTGAAATTTAGGTTACCCCTCTTGACCGTTTTGCTCCTGATAATTCCTGCTGCAGCATGTGAGAATAATCCAGCACCAACTGGTCTCCGAGACGAAGACCCTGGAATATCTATTGGTGACAATGCCAATTCTGCTATCGTTGCCGAACTCCCAATTTCAACCAGAAGTTTTGAAATGGGAACCGCCGGGTTCGTCCCCAGGCATTATCCAAATTCAAGCAATGATGATTGGCAAAACTTTTTTGAGAATAGCGCTTCGTCATATGGTGGGATATTTGGTGTTCATGTCAACCCTGGCGAAAAAGTCAACGAAGAGGGAATTCTTGAACAAGCCCAACTCGCATTTGAGCAAGTAAAGGGTGTAGAACCATATATCGCGTTTTCAGTCAACTTTGAAGATGGTCCTTTCACGCATGAACGCGGAGAAGAACTTAAACGTGTGGCTGTGGCCACCGCAAAAAAATATCAGCCCAAATATATCTCTTTAGGAGTAGAGAGCAACTCTTTCTACTTGTTTCAGCAGGACACTTTCGACTTATATGTACAGTATGCCCGAGAAGCATATGACGAGATCAAAGCAGTGAGTCCAAACACTATGGTGATGAACAACTTCCAGCTTGAACGCATGAAAGGAGAA
>JAGLGG010000393.1 GCA_023144145.1 Anaerolineales bacterium
CCGCCTTCGCAGGACCTTGCCCGGGCATTGCTGCCGATGTATTTGACGAAGAGGGGCAACCCATTCGCGGTCAAGTTGGCGAGCTTGTGATCAAAGCTCCCTGGATTGGCATGACGCGCGGATTTTGGAGGGATCCTGCTCGATATGAAGAGACCTATTGGTCGCGCTACCCTGATACTTGGGTGCATGGAGACTGGGCAGAAATTGACCCCGATGGATTATGGTTCATCTACGGGCGTTCTGATGACACAATCAAAGTTGCAGGAAAACGCCTGGGACCTGCAGAAGTTGAATCCATTCTTGTTAGTCATCCTGCTGTGGTTGAGGCGGCTGCGATAGGCATTCCCGATGCAATCAAGGGAAACGCCTTGGTATGTTTTTGTGTCGTAGATGACGCTGCCTTAGAAACCACCAATTCAACTAGGATTTTAACTGCTGAACTTAAAGATCTGATCATCGTTGATTTAGGCAAACCCATGGCTCCAAAAGAAATTCACTTTGTTCCCGACATCCCTAAAACTCGAAACGCCAAAGTCATGCGTCGAGTATTACGATCAGCTTACTTGGGCGAGGATTTAGGGGACGTCTCGTCCCTGGTGAATCCTGAGGCAATAGATGCTATACAAGGGATGGCTTCTTAGAAAGAAAAATGTGTGCGATCTCGCGTCCAACATTATGAGCTACAAGATTATTCGAGAGGAAACTGATGGATTTTAAACTTAACGACGAACAACGCATGTGGCAGAATGCGGTGCATAACTTCTGCACGACCGAAGTAAAACCGATGGCAGCCGAAATGGACGCAAATTCCACTTTCAATCAAGGGGCAGTCTCCAAGATGGGACCACTCGGATTACTCGGTCTTACCATCGGGGAGGAATACGGTGGACCGGGTGTTGATGCTATTAGCGCGGCGATTGCCATCGAAGAACTAGCGTGGGCGTGTGGCGGAACGGCTTTATCCATTGCTGCACATAATAGCTTGGGGTGCTCCCCAATTTCCATGTTTGGTAATGAGGTCCAGAAGGAGCGTTGGCTCCCCGACCTTGCCAGCGGAAAAGTTGGTCTGGCTGCGCTCGCATTGACAGAATCATCAGCAGGATCCGATCTTTTCGGGGTACGAACCCGCGCCGGATTGGATGGCGATGAATGGGTGATCAATGGCAACAAAGCCTGGATTACTAATCCTTCGGTCGGACCTCTTGTAGTTACCCTCTGCCGAACATCCGATGTGGAGGGTTCAAAGGCATTCAGTCTTATCGTAGTTCCCACAGATAGCCCCGGTCTTCACATTCACCCGCCGGAAAAGAAGATGGGGGTTCGGGCCTCTCCCACGCATGCTCTCACCTACGAAAATGTGCGCGTCCCTTCTGATCACATTCTCGGTCAGCCAGGTAACGGGCTTTACCAAACCCTCGCGGTTCTCGACGGGGGACGAATTGGAATCGGCGCAATGTCGATTGGAATAGCTCGAGCCGCCCTCGAGCAAGCGATTCAATATGCACGTGAACGTCACACGTTCGGGAAGCCTCTCTCTCGACATCAAGCAATTCAATGGATGATTGCCGATGCAGCCACCAAGATTGAGACTGGACGATTGATGGTTTATAAAGCCGCCTGGCTTAAGCAAGTTGGCGAAAAATACACAAAAGAAGCTGCCATTGCAAAGCTGTTCGCATCGGAAATGGCGGAGGAAGTTTGTCGAAATGCAATCCAGATCTTAGGCAGTTACGGATATAGCAACGAGTATCCAGTTGAAAGACACTATCGCGATGCGCGACTAACGACAATAGGGGAAGGTGCCAGTGAAATACAACGTATGGTGATATCCCGTCGAGTTCTTGAGGAATGATTCATTTCTTATTGGGACTCGGTCATTGCATGCTGAAGACCGAGTGAAAAATTAAAGGGCTGAGCAGTGTCACTCAGCCCCTTCTATATCCTGGGATAGGTTTTGTTCTTCGAGAACACAATACCTAAACCCTGGTCTAAAATCTCCATTTTCTTTACGAAAATAAATTTCGAACGCAAACTTTGTGCTATAGGGATGTTGGTGTTTCTATATCTTCAGATTTTTCTTTTCCTGAATTTCGGTCGAGCCAGAATTTGTATATGAAATACCACACAATACAAAGTGCACCGACGAGCCCCCAGATCGGAAAACCTGCGCGAATGGCATACCACCAATCACCAATCGTAAAAATTCCGATGAAGACCGTGAGAGCTGCCCAAACGATCAGGAATGTCCCGAACAACCAGAACCTCATCAACGCAAGCATCTTTGTTCTATCGTCTATCATCTAACATCCTCCTCAGTGTTTTACAAAGAGGATACTAGACCGAAAATTGATTTGGCGCAACCATGGTGCCGTCCAGTTTAACGATTTATTTACACACTAGATTGCTTCACCCAAGCCCATCAAAGGCTGTTCGTAATTCTGATTCGGACACAGGTCCAATCCACTGCTGAATAATGTTTCCTTGGCCATCTAGCAGGAATAAGTGCGGCTGGTACGCATACCCCAACAAACTCTTGAATTCGTTCGTGCGAGGGTCATCGATATCGAGATACACAAAATCAATGTCCTGGTAATACTCAACTTCAAGCCCGTGAACCACGGGCGCCAATCTCTGGCAAGTCGGTCACCAGAAGGCGAAGAATTCAACGAGTGTGTTTCTGCCAGAATTTAAAGTTACCGAACCTGGGTTTGTCGCAGTAAGCCCGGTCTTAAGCTCAGGAGGGGATGAACCTTCCGTAGGCGAAGCCACCTCTTCCGGCGTGCTCTCCACCAAAGGAGCATCCGTTGGAGCTTCTACTACTGCCTCCAACGTAGGCTCTGAAGCATCAGCGAAAACTGGAGTATCGGTTGGTTGGGCGCTCTCAGGGGCCGGTGTTGCAGTACATGCGCTCAATACCAAGCCCAGAAGAAACAACAAGGCCAGGATTTGATTGCTTTTTTCTTTCATGTTTTTTGTCTCCCTGCTACCCGAAGGCTGATTGAATTAATGTAGTAATTATCGCCCATCCAAGGGTGCGGAAATACCCCTCAGGGCGCATCATGGACCTGGTACTACTCACTCAGTCATCATAATGCGGGAAGATTAATAGGAGATGATTAGCTATGTCAGAGCCCAGTGAGCATTGGTAGCAGGATGCTTTTTTCCAACATATTTATCTGCGTTCGTTCGCGGATAGTATTGTTGATAGCAGCAGTCATTTTCTTCTCCAAATAAGAACAACCTGCTCCATGAAACCATGCGTAATAATAATTACGTCTTTACCAGATTCAAAATGATAAGCTTCCTTTCGAGGAGAAACGCATGGGAAGCATTTTAGACATTTACATACATCAAACCTGCCCCGGGTGTGCTCAAGCACAGAAGCTTGCCTCCCTCGTCCAAGAATCGTTACCCGGATTAGAGGTAAGAATTTTTGATCTCACGCATCCAAATATAAAGAAGCCATCATCGGTTTTCGCCGTCCCCACTTATATTTTGGACGGTGAGACTTTGTCGCTTGGCAACCCTAATTTTAAAGATCTGGTTTCGAAGATCGAAGAACGATTATTTAATACTTGATGCATTGTGAAAGGCTGGGGAAATGAAAGAATTAAAAATTCAAGCGCTCTCTGAGATAGAAATCTTCCAAGATTTGACACAACTAGAAATGGAACAAATGGATCGCACAACAACCATGAGTACGTGTGAGCCTGGCCGAGTTTTCTATGGTCCCGACGAGGCTGGAGAAGTGCTTTTCCTGCTGAAAAGTGGGCGTGTTCAGTTATACCGCCTTTCTCCTGACGGCAAAAAACTTGTTGTTTCAATCTTGGAGCCTGGTGCAATATTCGGCGAAATGTCCTTGATCGGTCAAGGGATGCACAACGCTTTCGCCCAAGCAATTGAAGAGTGCACTCTCTGCGTTATGAGTCGGATGGACGTTGAACATTTATTGGTAAATAAACCGCAAGTAGGTTTACGCATAATGGAAGTAATGGCCCGAAGGCTTCAAGATGCTGAATCTAAACTCGAGGACATGGCTTTCAAAAGTATCCCCTCCAGATTAGCGTCCCTACTAATTAAGCTCTCAGACTCTAATTCAAATAACGGAACTGTAATGGGGTACACACACCAGGATTTGGCTGAGATGATCGGAACCTATCGAGAAACGACCACCCAAACCCTAAACGATTTTAAGAACCAGGGCTGGATCAATATCGAACGCAAGCGAATTGATATTCTGGACCACACCTCGCTCGAAGTGTTGGCCGAGGTGGCATAGTTGGTCTTGGTTGCTTTTCCTCATGGCGAGTTCAGGAGCACCAACCAAAATCCCAATTTGACCTTAATTGATTGAACCTTGCGTAGGATAACGCTCACCTTTTTATAAACCACCCTCTGTGAGGTTCTGAAGATTAAACCAGGAACCAATATATTCCATCCTAAAGAATCTTCGGATGCTTCGTAAGGACATAGCAGAATGACGAAGTCATTCTTTAAGCTCAGCGGCAATCGCCGCTGAGCCGCATGCTATTCCCTACCATCGGACTCCTGAATTCATTGTATCCTTTAGAGATATCGCTTGGAGCTAGGAGAGCTAGTTTACTCTTCGCGCCGCCAAAAGGACCTCAACACAACAGCGACAAACAAAAATGATGTGCGATAATGAATTGTACATAATCCATTGTGAGGTACCCTTTTGGAAGATCTAACCCAGCTGCCAAATATCGGCCCTACTCTGGCACTTAAGCTTCAGGGGATTGGCATTCAAAGCCTTGAGGAATTAAAGAAAATCGGCAGCATCGAAGCCGTCCTTCAAATTGGAGTGAAGGATACTTCCGCCTGTTACAACATGCTTTATGCAATTGAGGGAGCGATCCAAGGTATCCGCTGGCACAGTATTCCGAAGGATGAGAGAGCCCAAATCAAAGCTGAGTTCGATCTAGCCTTCAGGAACTGAACCTGCCTGGAGAAGGTCAACCGTCGTGAGCCCATTCGCGGAGGTCGAAGTAATACTTCATTCATAGAAATTCAGGTAATAGCTTGAGATCGCTGAAAGGAGAGCCAACGTTGCAGAAGATAAAACGGTGGGCATTGGTAACACTCGGTCTTGGAGTTCTCTTGATTGTCAGCATGCTGGCCAGTCACCTGGCCTTGACTGATATTTGGAAGGGGATCGAGCCAAATCTTTCAACTGAGTGGAGTATAGTTCGCGTCGGATTCGTGTTTGAAGTTCTGTTTCTCATCTCCGTATGCATGATGATCCGTCGCATTTTCCAATTAAAACACACCTAATCTACCACTGTATGAACCAATCATGGCGATTGCCATAAAAGCAAGGGTTTTGATTCTCAATGAGCGTAACAAAGCCTGATTCATGGGAATACGAAGACACTCTAGAGGCACTTAAGGATTCTTACAATCGAGCTGTTGAGGAGCGAGATAAGAAACATATCACGGCTTGGAAAACTGAGCTAAGAGCTAAATTCCTTCAGCGGCTTCAAAGGGAGCGGAAAACCAAGTTTCTCGAGATCGGTGCTGGAGTCGGCCACGACAGCCTCTACTTTCAGGAACAAGGCATGAACGTCACCAGTACAGATCTTTCTCTAGAGAACGTGCATCGATGCATTGAAAAAGGGCTCAATGCCTATGAAATGGATTTCAAAAATCTGGATTTTCCGCCCTCCTCATTTGAAGCAATTTATGCTATGAATTGTCTGCTCCATGTCCCTCGTGCCGACTTTTCTGAAATCCTCGAGTCAATCCACAGCTTACTTACACCTTCAGGCCTCTTCTTACTGGGACAATATGGCGGAAGGAACTCCGAGGGAGAATTTCCTGACGACCACTATCGTCCACAGCGATTTTTCTCAATGCTATCTGACGATAAAATATTACAGTTCGCCGAAGCTTTCTTTCAAATTTCACATTTTGAAGTAATTGAACTTGAATCTGAGACTGATCTGCATTTCCAATGTTTGTTCCTCAGACGGGCAGAAACATAATCGCCCATAAGTGTGATTGCTTCACGACTTGATTGAATGCTCGGAAGCGATTTCCACTCCACATGGACAGGGAGCCATAAATGTTGTCAATCGATAAGCTAGAACAATTACCCAAATTTCATCAAGCTACAATCTCTGGCGATTACATCGACCCGATGGGGCATATGAACGTACGCTGGTACATGGCTCTTTTTGATACAGCTGGATGGAACTTCTTTGCTTCATTTGGAATGACCCAGGAATATTACGATCGAAATCAGGCAGGGGGTTTCGCTCTGATGCATTTCATCCGATACTTGGCCGAAGTTCGTCAAGACGAAATTATTTCCGTGCGGACTCGAATTATTGGTCGCAGTGAAAAGCGATTGCACTATGTTCACTTCATGATAAATGAAACGACCCAGAAATTGGCATCGACATTAGAAGCATTAGGCGCACACGCCGACCTGAGAATCCGGCGAACCACTGCATACCCGCCAGAATTGACTGCTGCGATCGATGCAAAGATTGCAGAATACAAGGAATTAGATTGGGAAGCTCCTTTATCTGGATGTATCAAGCCCTGAGTCTGTAACCCGTGCATGACATTAAGGATCTGAGTTCAAGAAAAATAAAAATTCCATAAATGCGGATGCTTTCTGGAGAATTATGCGAACAAGAAAACCTCAATTTGCTCTAGTAAACATGGTCTTTCTCACGCTCCTATTCTCCTTATCCGCGTGCATCTCATCCAGCAACTCTCTGGATCCAGAAGATTTCAAGCATGCCTTCCCCAGTGAGTACTATCTCTACCTTCCAGAGGGATACTCGGATAATAAATATTGGCCCGTTTTCATCGGGATTCATGGATCTGGGGGGTCAGGGCTCGATTGCTGGAACCTTTGGCAGCAGTATGCAGATGAGGATGGATTTATCCTTATCTGCCCTTCACTCGCCGATGCATCCGGTGGCTGGTCACAATCGGACGGTGACCAAAGGCTGATTGCAATCATTAATCAGGCGTTCCGAGATTATCGAATACAGAACCAAGTCTTTCTCGTAGGATTCTCGGCTGGCGCACAGTTCGTTCAGGGTTTTGCATTTAGATACCCAAGCTATGTATCCGCCGTGGCAGTACTTTCTTCAGGAAATTTCTTAGCCCCTTCAGAAGGCGTGTTGTATATCCCCTTCCTTGTTGTAGTTGGCGACAAGGACAACTCATCTTTAATAGATGGCGCATCCAGCTTCGTACAATCGCTCCAGAGCCTTGGCGTGAGTGCGGAATTTCATTTACTGGAGGGCGTAGGACATTCAGTCGCACAAGAATCAAAAGATTTAACCCTGCAGCTATTCCGAAAAACAGCGCCTCCATAACCTA
>JAGLGG010000394.1 GCA_023144145.1 Anaerolineales bacterium
ATCACTCCATGAATTCGGAGCGCGGCTCCCTCCTCCTGGCTCATGGAGAGTTCCCTTGTCAGGTTTAGAGACTTTAGACAAAGGTTCTCTGCTGTATCCAGCTCGCTCATTGCCAGGTAAGCAGAAGCCTGGCGGCGATACACACTCGGCAGAAAACCACGAGCCCCTAGTTCGGCGAAGAGGTCTTGGCTGCGTTGCAGATACTCCAAGGCTTCTCCAGGCTTTCCTCTTCTTGTGAGAACCGCTCCAATGTTAGATGAACCATAAGCTTGACCGAGTGTATATCCCGTTCGTTCCCAACTCTCGAGAGCGTGACGAAAGGCCTCTTCGGCCTCTTCCCAATCCCCTCGGAGTAGGTAAACCTCTCCCAGATTAATTTCAGCTCTGGCGGCTGTATTCTTATTTCCGATGTGTTCGCTTAATTTCCTACTCGTATCATAATGTTTGGCAGCTTCATCCCATTTTCCCATGTTGTAGTAGGTTGCTGCCAAGTTGTTATGAGCCTCCATCTGTAGAGGGATGTTATCTAGCTCCTCACTGATATCCAGGCTTTTTTGGCGAGAGAGAAGAGATGCCTCGATATCTCCGAGATTCCTTTGAATCGTGCCCAAGAGACTATATGCATGGGCCATCTCGGCGAGATCTCCTCCTAATTCCAAAGCATTAATCCCACCATGACACCATTTCTGAGCACCCACCAGCTCACCCATCCGCGTGAGTGCGCTTGCCATGGCGATTTTTAGTGCGCCTTCCTCGCTTGGATGATCCTTTGGTAAGTGATCGAGGCCTACTTTGATCACCTCAATTGCCTGTGAATACTCCCCTAAATTCCTCAAAACCAGGCTTCTTTTGTGGTCGATTTGAGCAAGGGACAACTCTCGAGATTCAGTGGGGCTGATTTTTGTAGCCAACTCGGTACTCAGATTCAATTCAGCCTGTGCTTCCTCGTATTGGTTTATTCCACTTAGTACATCCGCTCTAAGGATGTGAACGTCGACGAGACCTAATGGTTCCATTTGGGGGAGGTGAGTGCTAACATCGATTGCAGCTTGCAGGAATTCGAGCGCTTCTTGGTTTGCAAAGTGCGCCTTTGCCTTTCTTCCTGCTGCTACCTGATAACGCCAAGCCTTACCCCACTCTTGAGCTTGCTGGAAGTGGTGGGCTAGTATTTCAACTTTCTCCTCCAACGAGTCAGCGTAGAGGCTTTCCAACGCATCGCCCACCTGCGTGTGGAGATTTCGACGCTGCTTCTTCAGAAGGCTTTCATATGCCACTTCGTGCGTGAGGGCGTGGTTGAAAATATATTGTGGACTTATAGTTCCTGTGTGGGTTCGAATAAATTCCCTGTTCTCCAAAATAGTTATCTGCTCTGGTAAATCCTCGAGCGGGGAGGGGGAGAGCTGATCGAGTAATTTGTGTTCAAAGATTCTTCCGATAACGGATGCGCGCTGGAGAACTCGCTTGCTTGTTGAACTTAGGCGGTCAATTCTTGCCAACAGAACGCCATGCAAGGTATCAGGGATTGGTAATTCTTTGATGTCCTCAAGGATCCTCCAGGAATCCGATGGCTCGTCATACATGAGGACTTCGCTATCAATTAATGATCGGATGATCTCTTCCACATAAAAGGGATTTCCTTCGGCCCGATCCATAATCAAGGAATGTAGTTCCTGAGACAATTCATCAATAGGCAAGAGATTCTGTACCAGCAATCCACTTTCATCCTCTGAAAGTGTTTTGAGGGAAATCTCTTCGTAGGAGTCAGGATAGCGCTCGGAGATCGTTTCCTTCATGCTCCACGAAGCATGCTCAGTTTCAGGTCGTAAAACAGAAATTATCAATAATGGAAGCGTGAGTGTGAGGCCGAATAAACTTTCTAATAGCTCCAATGATGAAGGGTCTGTCCAGTGAAGGTCCTCGCAGACCAGGACCAGTGGGTTCGATGAAGCTGAACAATGGATCACAGTTTCTACTGCATGATAGGTTGCTGTCTTTAGGTCTTCCCCGTCGAGATTCTGAATTCGTCTTTCGTTCTCTACCTCTAGTGGAATGGACAGAAGATGGCCAAGATAGGGATAGGTGCTGGTGAAGTGGGTGGGGCTAATATCCTTCAACCAATCTTGTAATTTGGTTTGTTCTTCAATGGAGGGATCAAATGTCTTTATTCCGATCAAGTCCCTCAACGCATCTTGCCAAAGAGAAAGGGCGATTGACCCACCATAGGACA
>JAGLGG010000395.1 GCA_023144145.1 Anaerolineales bacterium
AACATTCGATATGTGAACCAATCCAGGGGATTCAAGGCCTACATCGATGAAAGCTCCAAAAAGCTCGATTTTAGCGACCGTGCCCTTTAAATGCATCATTGGTTTAATGTCGCCAAATGATTGAAGGTCAGCCTCTTCTTTACCCATCAGAACCATCCTGTGAACGAAATATTTAAATGAATAAATCCGGCGGGGATTATACCACGAGCAGATGGGGAGCAATCAGGAAGTAGATTCGGAGGGTGAACTTGCAGAGGGTCGTCGGAACCGAATATACCATTCGGTGATATTTGCGAAGCGATCACTTGGGTCATGTATGGTGCCAATTCGAACACCTTGAACTTGTGAGTCAATCGCATAGGAGAAAACTGGGGAGTACAGTAATAAGGCCGGAACCTGGTCTTGAAATCGGAATTGAAAATTCTTATAAAGGTCAGCCCTCTCGAGTAAGTCTGGCGTTGTGCGGGCTTTCTCCAACCATATCCCAATATTTCTATCGGAGAAGCTTCCATAATTCTGTCCTGTTTCTACTTGTGAATCATGCCAGAATGGGTAAGGGTCAGGATCTGGATACCTTCCATAATTGATATTTATCAAAACAACATCAAAATTCCGAGGCTCCAAGTATTCATCCAGAATCGCAGATTCCTCGGCGGGGATAAGATTTACTTGAATTCCAACAAATTGCCAGTTCTGGCGTAAAGATTCAGCCACCGCTGTTTGGATAGGATCCATCGCATGGACCAAATCGAAAGATAAAGTGACATCATCTTTCGAACGTACATATTCCGGAGTCCCCTTGCTGGTGCCAGAGGGTACCTCCCAGCCTAATTCTTCTAGAAGTTGCTCTGCCTGACTTGTGTTGAAAGTAATGGAGCGCAGAGAATCTAAGAATGCCCAGGTACCTGGAAAAATTGGACCCGTTGCAACAATCGCTTGCCCATCCAGAATATTATCGATTATCCACTGACGATTAACTGCCTTTAAAAGCGCCTGGCGGAATAACTTCTCAGTAAAGAAAGGTTTCTCTGCGTTGTTGTGATTAAGGAATACTAAGCTTAGGCTTGGGAGACTTCCACTATGAAGGTTCAGATCAGGGGTTTCGAGTACACGCTCAAGAACTCCAGAACCGACTTGGCCAATCCCCATCACGTCCTCATTAAAGTAGGCTTGTAGCGCTCTGCCCTCATCCGGGTATAGATAAAACTCAATTTCATCAAGAAATGGTCTTCCTTCATAAAAATTATCGAAGGCAATCAATCTAACGCCGACAATGCTTTCATCTTCAAGTATGTAGCGATCGAATTGATATGGACCGGATCCAATTGGTTGGATGTTAAAGGGGTGATCAACAAGCTCGTCGGCTGCAACCCCGCGCAGCAGATGATCTGGCAGAAGCCCAAAAGATACGAAGTCTAGAAACGGTGCAAAGGGTTCGGGAAGCTGAAATTGGACAGTACGTTCATCTAACTGAACAAACTTTATCTCTTCCCATACGTTGTGTAAATCAGTCGGACCTGGGAAACCGTTCTCCTGAAATTTGGAGTAAGTGTAAATGACATCATCAGATCGTACTGGTTCACCATCGTGCCACGTTGCGTCACTTCGCAAAGTAAAAGTATATAAGGTTGCATCGGCGGATACGGCCCAAGACTCGGCCAAATCTGGTTGTGGGATCCCACGCGAATCAAACTGTATCAGACCTCGATAGAGCAAGCGATTGATATCGCGATCAACTTGATTATGAGAATCCAAAATTGGGTTCAGACGGCTAACCATACCTATGAGAGCTTCGCGGTATGTGCCTCCGGCAACTGGTTCGGGCGTAACAGGCTCCTCGGTGGGAGACTGACCCATAAGGTACCCAAACAACAGAAGGAGCCCGCCAAAAGCGATCAGTAGTTGCCAACGAATTCTGCGCATATTAATTCACGCCAAGGGGAATGAAGAAGAGTTAGCGTCTAACCAACAAGCACGACATTGAGGATAGCGAGCACGAAGAACGTGACACTGAGTCCGATGGTAAAGTTGAAAAGCAATCGCTCGATTCCTCGACGGGCATGGTAAGTGCCGCCGCCCATATCACCGCCAGCTAAGCCCCCTAAACCGGCACCGCGACTTTGTAGAATGATCACTACTATAAGAGCGATTGATACGATCACCATCGCCAAATTTAGATAAACTTCCACGTATCCCTCCTCAGCCTACAGTTCACATTCCGCAATCTGACACCACGTTTTAAGACGTGATCCGCAATCTTATCGTTGATGTGGCTAGAAAAATCTCAAAAACCACCAATCTGCTTTGAGTGGTAACTGAGCGCAGCGATTATAGCAGAATGCGCTCGCGCCATCAAGGAAATGTGTTTCTTCGTGCAATGAAGTCAATTTCAATGCAAATTTCAAATTTACGAACCACGATCTTAACCCGGTTCACCTATCGTTGATCGCAAGTAGGCTTCAATGAATGAATCCAGATTGCCATCCAAAATTGCTGCTGTGTTTCCAACTTCATAATTTGTTCGATGATCCTTAACCATCTGGTAAGG
>JAGLGG010000396.1 GCA_023144145.1 Anaerolineales bacterium
TCTACGATCACGTGGGAGCCCGGGCTGCTGGTCTGGCTTGGCCGTGTATTGTAGGTCCCATTGCGCCCGAATAAGATCCCTAGATGTGAGGCAGGTTGCCATACCTGATCAAATCTTATAACAAGCCACAATACGGACGCGCCTAATTGCCACCCTTTTCTGAGGTTTTTTCAGCGTGTGTTGGTTTGAATTGCTTAGTACGGAAGAAACGATTTTTCCAAAAGATCCCAACTCGTCACATAGGCAGGAATGACCTTGTGACCCATCATTCGATATACCGAAATCCTGTAAAGGCCACTCTGAGCAAAATAGCCATTCGGAACCTGGATAA
This sequence comes from Anaerolineales bacterium, assembly GCA_023144145.1. Classification (GTDB taxonomy): domain Bacteria; phylum Chloroflexota; class Anaerolineae; order Anaerolineales; family E44-bin32; genus JAGLGG01. The sequence goes on from JAGLGG010000396.1 coordinate 332, forward strand.
GTTCAATCGGCGGAATATCGATGCCCGAAAGCATACCGAAGGCGATATCGAGCCATCGCTCACGGCTGTGCCTATTGAGTGGGAAGAATTCACAATCGAATTCTGGGCTTGGATCCTCGCTGCCAACGATCATCTGAATGGGGATTTCTTGAATCCCAATATATTGCCAGCCTTGAACTTTTTCTCGCCTTTTGAGTTCTTTCAAGTTGGGAAGTTTGTGCTGACGACCGGTTAGAAGGGCTATCACTTTTCCAAGCCACGCTCTGAATCTGGCTTTGCGGTATAAGCTCAAAGCATCATCAACTTTCTGATTGCGCATTGAGGCGCCGCTCCACGTGAGAACTATTTTCTACAATTAGTCGAATGCTAGGAAGAACTTTTTTACACTTATTCATTGGGGAGATCAGATGGCCCCTAACAGACCGCAGGGCTCTACTCGAACAACGGTTATTAGAATCAGGATAACTATTGTGGGGGCGCCCAAAACCCATGCTTACTCGAAGACTATGTTTACAAGATTGAGCTTATAGTAGTATCCATGATCAGACACGGGTCTTTAGGACAGTTTCTTACCCCTCTGAAGTAGGGTGAAGTTCCCCCCATAATCCCTATGTTTGGATTTGATATACGGGTTATGATGGTGAACTAGATGTGTTTAGAATCTCATTTATTGGATAATTGCTGATAGACCGAACTGTTACGATTAGGGTAGGATTGAACGAAGAGATGTGAAATAATTACCACGTTGGGGTTAGGATTGTTTCTAATAACCAATAAAGCCAAATAATGAAGATAATGCGAAGATTTCGTCATCAGATGCTTTCTCGGCTTCGACAACTCCGCTGGAAGCTCACACTGAGCTACACTGCTGTAACTGTGGCCGCTCTGCTGGTTGCTGAGATTGTGCTTTTTCTTGGCCTTTCCAGCTATGTTACAGAACGCTCAAGCCTAACCCCAGCAGAGCTGGTTGATGAATTGAATTCATCCTATGTGCCCTTGGCTCGACGATTTCTTTCTAAAATACCACCTGACGTGGCAGGTCTACAAACTTATTTAGGTCAAAGGGACACAGCAGTGGTAGATATCGATCCGATCAGGATTGGTGATTTCGTCTTCGAGGTTTCCAGTACCAACATCCTTTATATCATTTTTGTGAGTTCCGATGGCATATTAATCGGGACATTACCTCACAATGTGCTTGAAAATTCTACGATTGGTGAGGAATTTGAGGTTCAAGAGATTACGGGGCTAGCAGGGCCATTTCAGGCGGCAGAGAATGGCTCATTATCTACAATTGAATTGACAACTTCGATGCCCGGAAACACCATTGTTGGCTCAGTACCTGTAATCGATGCCAAGGATGAGTATCGCATTTTAGGTACGATCGCATTTCTACATCGCGCTCAACTCTGGGATGTCGTAACATTGACGACTTTGGCCCGGCAAATTGGAATAGGTCTTCTCATTATCACCGCCTTCGCGGGCTTGTTAGGTATGGTTTTTGGCTCCCTGACGGCACGAGGTCTTGCAGAAAGGCTGAAGAGGGTTCTTGTTTCTACTCAAGCTTGGAGTCGCGGTGATTTCAGTGTGTTTGTTAATGATCCAACCGGCGATGAGCTTGGTCAAATGGCTCATGGCTTGAATATTATGGCAGCCAAGCTAGAAAATTTACTCGAGGAACGTCGCAAGCTCTCAATCGTTGATGAACGTAATCGCTTAGCCAGGGACCTACATGACAGTGTCAAGCAGCAAGCTTTTGCTGCTTCAGCCCAGTTGGGCGCAGCGAGAACCCACTTTGGATCTGATCCCGCTGAGGCAGAAATTCATCTAATTGAGGCAGAAAAGCTGCTCAATGAAATTCGTCAGGAGCTGACAGATCTGATTCGTGAATTGCGACCAGTCGCTCTTGAGGGAAGAGGATTGGTCCCAGCGGTCCAGGAGTATGCCCACGATTGTGCTAACCAAAATGACATAGACATTGATGTGATCGTGAAGGGTGTGAGAAGACTCCCCTTAGATATTGAGCAGACACTTTTCCGTATCGTTCAAGGGGCATTATCAAACGTTGTTAGGCACAGCGATGCCACCAAGGCCGAGGTTCATTTGCTCTTCGATCCAACTGCGTTCACATTAATCATTAAGGATTACGGAAAAGGGTTTGACGCCAGCCAGGACGCTGCAGGATTAGGAATTCGATCCATCCGTGAACGCGCCGAAGCGCTGAACGGGAGATTGATAATAGAAAGCGGCGATGGAGAGGGAACAACAATAATGCTTAAGTGCATTTGTTGATAAGAGGGTATAGGATTACGGCATGACTGACTTAATCACAGTTCTTATTGTTGATGATCATGAAGTAGTGAGACAAGGTGTACGTGCATACTTGGAGGCCCAGCCTGACATCGAGGTTGTCGGTGAGGCCGCTTCTGGGGATGAGGCAATCGACCTTGCACAAGAAAAAATTCCAGATGTGGTTCTGATGGATTTGGTTATGTCTGGGATGGATGGTGTGGATGCGACCAGGAGGGTGAAAAATATCAGCCCTCGATCCCAGATTGTGGTGCTCACCTCTTATCATCAGGATGAGTATATTTTTCCAGCACTGCAGGCAGGAGCGATTTCTTACATCTTGAAGGATGTGAAGATGGAGGAGCTCGCCGATGCGATTCGAAGGGCGGCGATAGGGGAGGCGACCATTCATCCGAGAGTTGCCGCGCGCGTGATCCAAGAAATCCGGGGCTCTAAAAAAGAGGAAATCAATCCCTTCACAGAGCTTACTAAAAGGGAGTCAGAGGTTATAAAGTTGATCGCAGGTGGAATGTCAAACAGCAAGATTGCTGAAGAGCTGGTGATAAGTGAGAATACCGTAAAGGGTCATGTGAGCAACATATTGAGTAAACTGCATCTTGCAGATAGAACCCAAGCGGCTGTGTACGCATGGCAGAAGGGGATAGTGCGCAGGGATTGAGACAAGGGGCCATGTACGCATGGCAGAAGGGGATCGTGCGGAGAGATTGAGACGTGCGTTAGAAACCCCCGGGGGTTTCGTATATCGGTAGGTTCGTAGGTCCCTGCGTCCGGGCGCAATGGGACCTACAACAGACGCCATGACGTATCAGCTGCCCGGGCTCCCACGCCCGGAATGCAAATGTCCGGACTCTCAGAAGGTGCAATTTTGGAGCGCACAACCTAAGTAAAGCTTAGGCCAAAGCTTCGCTTAAGCCTACTCCCCATAAATCCACGCATTGAATGAATCATTCAAATCGCAGCTACAGTACTGCTCTGCCATTTCCTGAAACATTCCAGTCGTTACCCGACCCCATTTGTAAGTCTGGTAATAGTTCCTCAAGAATTCGTCAAAGGTTGATTGCCCCATCAGATTCGCAAGTTCTTCTATAACCAGGGGTCCTCGACCATAAACAATGGCACCATATTCCACACCGGTGTAATCTCCCGCAGGAAGCCCAATAGGGATCTCGGCATTTTCGACGCGCGCCCATCTATCCACCCACGATTGCCGATAGCCCAGGTAGCCACTCTGACCATATAGATCTAAATAATAAAGCCCGGTGATGTATTGGGTGAGGGCCTCATCTAACCAGGGTTCATCAATTTGATCGTTGCCTACAGTGTTGTAAAACCATTGGTGCCCAACTTCATGAACGACCACCGATTCCAAATAGACAGGATTTGGTGTCCCACGGAAATCACTATCCACATCGTAAATAATTAGAGTTATGGTTGTGACGCCCGGATATTCCACGCCAAGTGCTAACATTGGAGTGCTGACAACATCAAGTTCTGTGTAGGGATAGGTTCCAAACCGGTCACTGAAGCTCATGAGTGAGTCCTTGGCGTGGGTCAACGCCAATTCAGCGCCTTTTTTATCATGCGCAAATGAATAGCTGTTGATGGTCGTCTCGCCAACGAGATCTTGCACCACTTGATAGGCATCGCTTGCGGCGATATAAAAATCGCGCGCCGGGCCAGCCGCATAAGTTCTTACCTGTTTATTACCCTCATCTATCTCACTCACAACGACTCCCGAGGCCACGATCGTCAGGGCCTTAGGCGCCTTTATGCGCACAACATAATATGCTGCATCATTATTTGGAAGATCACCGTTCGGGGAGGG
>JAGLGG010000397.1 GCA_023144145.1 Anaerolineales bacterium
TTGTTGAGCACTAAGCCACAGTGGCCTCATGTTGGGGATGAGGATCTTTACTTTGGTGGGACAGCGTATAAAAATGAACAAGGGCTTGGGATTCAACTCCAAACAACGGCTGATCGGGGTGAAAAATTCGAGTTGACTTGGGTAACTCCTGAAGGCAAGGATGATTGGGAAGGGATTTTGATCGTACCCATAACCCGGCTCTATGACAAGGGTACGACTGTTTTACCTTCAGAGGTTTTGAGCAATCGCCTGGAACAGACATCTTTGTGGATGAACCCTGAAGACCTCAAGAAATTAGGTTTGGTTGATGGGGGAGAGGTGCAAGTGCGTTGGAACGGACGGGCTGTTCGCATTTCCGCATCAGAAAATGAGGATGTACCTGTTGGCACTGCACTCGTACCGCGCAGTATTGGCGTGCCCCTTAACGTTCCAACCTCAGGCGAAATTACGCCGGTGACGGAGTAGGGAGGCGTATGGATCTAGCATTGTTACTTGAGTGGGCGATCAAATCGATCATTCTCATTTTTATAGTTATTGGCGGATTCGCATACGTTACCTTATTTGAACGACGCGCTCTTGCTCGCATCCAGGTTCGCATCGGGCCCAATCGAGCAGGACCTTGGGGAATTCTTCAGCCAATGGCTGACGGCATAAAATTGATATTCAAGGAAGAATTGATACCTGATCGAGCCGATAAAATAGTATTTGTTCTAGCTCCTGTTCTAACAGTCGTGCCGGCCTTGATCCTCTTGGCTGTCATCCCATTTGGGACCTCGATCTCGTTGTTCGGTCGAACGATCTCACTTAGCTTGGCAGGAGATGTAAATGTAGGTGTTCTCTACATTATGGCCATCGCTTCGATAGCAGTCTATGGAATAGCCCTTGCGGGCTGGTCGTCCAATAACAAATATGCCCTGATGGGAGGGTTGCGGGCGACGGCTCAAATGATTAGTTATGAATTGGTTCTGGCTTTGTCGTTTATCGGTCCAATCTTGCTGGCCAATTCGATGAGCTTGAACAAAATCGTAGAGGCTCAAAACCCAATTTGGTACATCATATTCCAACCGATTGGATTTCTCCTATTTTTTATCGCAGCTATTGCCGAAATCAATCGATCGCCCTTCGATATGCCTGAGGCAGAACAGGAATTGACCGCCGGCTACCATGCTGAATATTCCGGAATGAAATTCGCCCTGTTCTTCATGGCAGAATACGGCAAGATGATCGTTGTGAGTTTCATAGCTGCAACTTTGTTCCTTGGTGGATATCTGGGTCCTTTTGTCGATCGTTTCACTTGGCTCGGTCCGATTTACCTTGGGATCAAAGTCGTTGTATTAATCTTTTTAATGGTATGGATTCGTGCGACATTGCCACGCATTCGCTATGACCGATTGATGGCTCTGGGATGGAAGGTGCTGTTACCCGTTGCCCTGGCTAATGTTGTGATCACCGCAATGCTTATTGTGTTGGTTGGAGGTTTCTGATGGTTTGGGGATTACTTAAGGGATTATGGACAACGTTCAAGAGCATGTTTGAAGCTCCCATTACGTATCAATACCCGGAGATCAAACGACCTGTTCGGGAGCGTTTCAAAGGTCGACACTATTTACATCGTTACGAAAATGGCCTGGAGAAGTGTATTGGCTGTTCGCTGTGCGCCGCCGCCTGTCCAGCAGATGCGATCTTCGTAGAGGCATCCGAAAATACAGATGAGCAGCGTTACTCGCCTGGTGAGAGATACGCGAGCACATATGAAATAAACATGCTTCGGTGTATTTTCTGTGGTTATTGTGAGGATGCTTGCCCAACGGAAGCAATTGTTTTAGGGCATAACTACGAACTCTCATTTATGAGTCGTCGGGAGGCGATCTATACCAAGGAAATGCTCATAATGCCCGTCCCTCAAAATGGTAAACCGACACCGATGCCGGTAGGACCTGGCGAATTTGATAAGTCTATTCCTGAAATGGAAGATCCGAAGTGAAGAGTGATCAGGAAACAGGGATCGGGGATCAGGAATATTCTGATGTATCAACGCACTCGCTCCTGTTCCCAGTTCCCTGCTCCCGGATAACTGAGAACTATACAGTATCGACATATTATTCAATGGACATTAAATGACTCAAGAACTCATCCTCTTTTTCATCCTTGCAGCAGTCGCGATTGTGACTGCAATTAGCATGCTGGTAAGTAAGAACTCAATTTACGCGGTAATGTTTCTTGTATTGAATTTTGTAACAGTTGCAGTTCTTTACTTGCTGCTCAACGCAGCTTTTATCGCCATGGTGCAAGTGACAGTTTACGCCGGTGCGATCATGGTTTTATTCTTGTTTGTTATTATGTTGCTCGGTGCTGAAAAGGCTGAAAAAGGAAAAGATTTGCCTTGGCAAGGCCCACTGGCAATCCTGTTGGGTGGTGCGTTAGTTCTTGAATTGGGCTACATCATTTTCAGTCAGCAGCGGGGTCTTTTGCCAGGTATTGAGGCGGTATCCGAGAGCTTTGGCAGCCCAGCCTCGATCGGAGATGTACTCTTCAATAGATACCTTGTTCCATTTGAAGTCACGTCGATTTTGTTGTTGGTTGCGATGGTCGGCGCAATTATACTGACCCGAGATGAGCGGGAGGAGAAGTCATGAGCATCCCCACTAGTTATTTGCTCGCGCTCTCAGCTATGCTTTTTATCATCGGTGCAGTAGGCGTACTAACGCGTAGAAATACAATTGTCATATTCATGTCTATTGAGCTCATGCTGAACTCTGCAAACTTAGCTTTTATCACCTTTGCAAGGGCATTTGAATCATTAACTGGTCAAGTGATGGTGTTTTTTGTGATTGCAGTAGCTGCTGCTGAGGTAGCAGTGGGTCTCGCATTAATTGTGACAATTTTCAAATCCAAGCGAAGTATTGATATTGATCAAATTAGCGACCTGAGAGGTTAGGTAGCGAGCCAAGATTGGGATCATCAAATGGAGGGCATGGATGCTCTTGAATGAAGCGGCACAGGTTGGAGGCTTATTCTCTTACGCACCACTGATTATTGCCTTTCCTATTCTGGGTCTACTCATCAATATAATAATTGGTCGACGCTTGAGCGAGCGGATGGTGGGCACAATAGCTAGCTCAGCAGTGGGATTGTCGTTCGTGGTTGCGATTCTTCAGTTCATTGCCCTTCAATCGGCGCCGGAGGGCACAAGCGTATTCGTGGCCGATTGGATTTCGATAGGAACCTTACAACTCCCCTGGGCGTTGAAGATTGACAGTCTATCCGTGGCTATGACGCTGATGGTCACTGGTGTGAGCGCACTAATACATATTTACGCCATTGGTTACATGCATGAGGATGTACGCATTCAAGGGGACCCCGGGCGTTTCACGCGTTTCTTCATCTTCTTCAACCTTTTCGTAGCAGCGATGATGATCCTGGTTACCGCAGATAATTATCTGATGATGTTCGTTGGTTGGGAGGGGGTTGGGCTTTGTTCTTACCTGCTAATTGGCTTTTGGTACGAAAAGGGCAAGGATGGAATTGGCAACGCGATCGCAGGCAAGAAAGCATTTATTACCAATCGAATTGGGGATTTTGGCTTCCTGATTGCCATGTTCCTGATCTTCTGGGCTTTTGGGACTCTTCAATTTGATGAAGTCTTTCATTTGGCAGAGCACGGCGAGGTTGTAAGCGCCACTGTGATCACAGCCATAACCATGTTTCTTTTGCTTGGTGTGACAGGTAAGTCGGCTCAGCTTCCACTCTTCGTTTGGTTGCCGGATGCGATGGCAGGCCCCACACCTGTTTCAGCGTTGATTCACGCAGCCACAATGGTGACTGCCGGCATCTACTTGATTGTGCGCAATAGTGTCCTCTTCAGCTTGGCCCCGGCATCATCAAACGTTGTGGCCATAGTAGGTGGAGCAACAGCGCTTTTTGCCGCC
>JAGLGG010000398.1 GCA_023144145.1 Anaerolineales bacterium
TGTGCTGCTACCCTCCCGGAGGTGTCCCTGATTATGTGTGAATCAACTTATGCACTCAGGGACAGCTCCGGGAGGGTAAAGGGTTTTAATTCGGCCTTAATGTCATTCCGTATACTTAACTTGGAATCGAATAATCCAAATCACTTTGGACTTGTTGTCTAATTGAGAGAAAGCCATGTTTGAAGAACTTAAAAAATCTGCTGAAGAGCCTTTTACGTCTGAAGGTAAGCCGGGACGAATGAATGTCGTTGGCGTTGCTGCGTTGCTCGGGGCACTTTCCAGCATTGTAGTGATGGCTTTGAATTATCTTGTCGAACAATTGCTTCAATTGTCTTTTGTTCCATTCGATTTTTTTGATTGGATTACGAGAGTCCTCCCGGGGAATGTCATCACTGCAGGGATAGATTTACTGGTCTCCTCACTCCAAGGCTTGGGTTTAGGGCCCGTCGATCGGGTAGCGAAAGCAGCTGAAAGAGGTCTAGCACTTTTCATTTTCCTGCTCATCGGCGCGGGTATTGGACTTAGCGTGGTCTACTTGAGCCGAAGTGATGATCGAAAGTTTGTGCGGAACGGTTTTCGCACAGGGCTCCTGCTTGGCATAGCTGTGCTGCTCATTCGTTTTGGTTCGACACTGCTGTCTAATTACGACACTCCTGATATTTTGTGGGTAATTCTGCTGTTTAGTGCGTGGGGAGCAGCAGTTGGTGTCCTTATCCGGATGGACACTCGAATAAGGAGTGAAAGTAGTGAGATAGATCTAACACGGCGATCTTTCTTTTATTGGGTTGGTGGGGTGGTTTTTAGCACTGCAGTCGGTTCTTTTGGGTTGGCAAGATTGCTTGGTGGTGATGGTTCTTTGCCTGCGACGGATATTTCTGAAAGCATTGAGATCTCCGATACTTCTGGAGTTGCAAAGTCGCCAAGTCAAGACGTGCTTAATAATCGAATTGATCCAGCACCAGGAACACGCCCAGAGATCACTTCGAATCAAGATTTTTATACAATCGATATCAACGCCAATTTTCGAAGGTTGGACGAGGAGAGCTGGAGGTTGGAATTCGATGGATTGGTTAATAATCCGTTATCTCTAACGTTGGCACAAATTCGGGCGCGCCCTTCTGTAACCCAGATCATTACCTTGCAATGCATCTCGAATCGGGTTGGTGGAGAACTTACCGGGACAACGAAGTGGAAAGGTGTGCCATTATCGCATTTGCTTGAAGAAGTTGGCCTGCTCCCCGGAGTGAAAGAGTTGGCCATAGAGGCAGCAGATGGATTTTATGAAAGCGTCAGCATGGAAGACCTCAAGGATGAACGAACGTTGTTGGTGTACGAAATGAATGGTGAACCATTGCCAGATGCGCATGGATTTCCACTCAGAATTTACATCCCAAGTAGATATGGAATGAAGCAGCCAAAATGGATTACTCGCATCACGGCAATTGATTTTGAAGGTCCGGGTTATTGGGTGGATCGAGGATGGAGTGAAGAAGCTTTTGTGGTCACAACCTCAGTGGTTGATACAAAGGATGCTCCTTCGGGGTTGGCCGATGGAGATCTGTTCTCGGTTGGCGGGATTGCATATTCGGGAGAGCGCGGGGTAAGTAAGGTTGAGGTTCAGGTGGATGATGCAGATTGGCAAGAAGCACAGTTACGCCAACCGCCTCTCAGCCCATTAACCTGGGTTCAATGGCGCATTGACTGGCCTTTCATGTCAGGATCACACACTTTTCGGGTTCGAGCATATGATGGGGACGGAACGCTTCAAATTCAAGCTATACGAGGCGTACGCCCGGATGGTGCTACCGGTATCCATTCGAGAAAAATTCGGCTCTAACAACCTCCAATAGTCGTTTATGACTCCTCTGAAAAAAATACCATTCGTATGATGATGACTAGGGCTCTCCCAAAAGGTCGTCTCATTTTGGACGTGCCGTCAGTGGGACAGCTTTTAAATATACTCACCAGAAAAATCCATTTGTACGGGCAACTGGCGACGTGCGTCAGCACGCGTTGCCCATACGATGTGTTTTTGGAAGAGCGTTAGTGTATCTGAGTACTTTGTATACAGGCCCACCGACCTATGCCCCTTCACTCACTTTCAGGCTATTTTTTCAGTGCACTCAATTATTCAAATCATCAGATACAAGCTGAGAAAATTACAAGCAAGCTATGAGAATGTCACGGCC
>JAGLGG010000399.1 GCA_023144145.1 Anaerolineales bacterium
CCACCTGGTTTTGCGGAGAGGATCCATTGGGAACGTTATGACGGTCTTTGGTTCGGAGTCGCAGACCGATATGATCTCACCTTTTTAAAGTTGTTCGCATCGGTCGATAGTGAAGGCCCATCCAGTGTCCACTTTCAAGATCTCATGGCATTAGATCCAACCGAAGGTGAACTCAGTGAGGCAGCTGAATGGGTTCGATCACAGGATACCTCACCTGAATTTGCGCAAATATTGGAAGAGGTATTGGAATATGCAAAGAGGGATAAGTAAGCACATTTCACATGAATTGAGTAATGCCCTTCTCGAAGCTGTCTGGGTACAGTGGAGATCGCTCGGAACGTTCGTCGATACAAATCGCCTTTCAAAATCAGTAGTAGATCCGGAAGCCCTGATGCTCATGTCATTGACACTTCGCCACCTTGAGGGAAGGCTCTGGGATCTCATGGATTCGTGGGCCAGAAATGGTTCAAATTTGTTCAGTATCCAGCGGATCAAGAACCTCATTGGGGGATTTCCATCCCACACGCGAGACAGACTTGAAGAATTTGCGTTCAGGGCAATGGACACAGGGAAAGATTATCGCTGGAAAAGTCTGGCCGGTTCGGAAGGAGGCCCCAGCACAAGATCACGCGATCTTTGGAAAGCATACCCTGCAGTTTGGCATTCATCAGCATTGTTTCTTCGGCTGAGATTGGGGTTTGGAATTGGGATAGCATCAGATCTATTAGCCTTTCTAATTTCGTTGAATGGCGACTGGAGCAACACGGCCTCTATTTCCCAGGCCATTGATTATTCGCCGTATTCAATACGGAGAAATGCCGAAAGCATGACCGTCGCAGGTATCTTGGAGAGCACCAAACGAAAACCTGTCCAATACAGGGTTGATGTTTCATCCTGGATCCAACTCCTGGCAATCGATGGAAAAATCCCTGAATGGCGTTATTGGAATAAGCTTTATTCTTTCTCGTCTGCACTGATAATGTCGTTTGATGACAATAAAATGGCTGATCAATCGCCATACCTGCTGAGCACTGAGTTGCGGGACCTTATTGAGGTCCACGAAGATACCTTTATGTTGAATAAAATCGACTATCCAGACCCGCAAGGCTTTCCTGGCGAAGAATATAGTCCTGCTTTTGCTGATTTTGTTCCTAAACTCGCAGCGTGGATAAGGGAGAACGTGTAACCTTTGAGTCCCCCTTTCCTCATCCCTTCTGCATCTTTCAGCGTTCTTCCTTTTCAAAAGGGTGTTATTTCCCGAATAGTCCTGTAATCGGAAGCAAGTTTGAGAGGGTTCAAATCTGTCCTTGCTCTTTGCACTCCCTTGCTCCCTAGCCCCCATGCTCCCTTGCTTTTGATCTCCAGTCTCTAATCTCTGGTCTCTAGTCTCACGCGCAATGTCTTTTATTGCACGCAATATTCTTCGATTGCGCCTAGTTCCCAATCTCCCCAGCACCAATGTGAACGAAGTTCACACGCACCCATGCTCCCTAGCTCTTGAGTCTCCGATATCCAATCTTATACACGTTATCCTTAAGATGCTTGTAATTTCTCACTACTAGATTAATTGAGTTTTCGAATATGAGAAATTTCA
>JAGLGG010000004.1 GCA_023144145.1 Anaerolineales bacterium
GCGACGGATCGCTCACCAGTGATTCTCCAAGTTGGTACGCAGGCAAGTTATCTTGATACGGGTGATCCCCTACCTGCATCGGCTGATGCAGTGATCCCTATTGAACAAGTCGAGCCGGTTGATGCAAGCGAAGATCGCGACTCCTGGAAGGCGATAAGAATCCGCAGCGCGTTCTCACCTTGGAGTCATGTACGACCCATGGGGGAAGACATTGTCGCAACCGAACTTGTGCTCCCCGCCGGACATCAATTACGACCGGTTGATTTGGGCGCTCTTGCCGGTAGTGGCAACTATCAAATTAAGGTTCGGCGCAAGCCGCGCGTCGCTATCCTACCTACAGGATCGGAACTAATCCCCCTCGGCGAACATCCGAAAAGGGGGCAGATTATTGAATACAACTCTTTGGTAATGGCCTCCCAAGTAAAGCAATGGGGTGGAGCTCCCACTCGCCTACCTCTGGTTGCAGACAATTTCGATGATATAAAAAAAGTTGTTTCGCAGGCCAGTGAACAATGTGATCTGCTCTTAATCAACGCAGGATCTTCAGCCGGCTCAGAAGATTTCACTGCCCAAGTGGTTTCATCTCTGGGGGAATTAATTGTCCACGGTGTTGCTGTTCGGCCAGGTCATCCTGTAATCTTGGGGATGATCAATTGCCCTGCAAAAAGTAAAGGAAAAAGCAGGAATCGACGAATCCCCGTAATAGGTGTCCCTGGCTACCCTGTGTCTGCGGCTTTAACTGGCGAAATCTTCGTTGCACCGCTTATTTCAGAGTGGCTTGGACGTCCACATCCCGAGCCCACGACGATAACTGCAGTTATAACCCGCAAAGTTCACTCATCCATGGGAGATGATGAGTATCTTCGGGTGACAGTTGGACGCGTGGGAGATCGCATCATCGCCGCACCCCTTTCGCGAGGCGCAGGAACGATCACCTCTCTAGTACGAGCGGATGGAATCGTACAAATCCCGAGTGGGATTCAAGGGTTACAAGCTGGTGAAGATGTCACAGTTCAACTCTATCGGTCGGAAGCAGAGATCAATCGCACAATTATGGTTCTAGGATCGCATGATCTCACGATCGATTTGCTCGCTCAACATCTTGCTTTGAGTGGAACTCGACTAACCTCGGCAAATGTGGGTAGCCTTGGGGGATTGATCGCCCTAAATCGAAACGAAGCACACCTTGCGGGGAGTCATCTACTGGATCCAGAATCGGGTGAATACAACTTGAAATATATTCATGAGTACATGCCTGAAATCCCTACTAGAGTAATTGCGCTTGTAGAGCGAGAACAAGGCTTATTGATCCATAAGGAAAATCCAAAAGGGATTGAAGGTCTTCGCGATCTGCTTCGAGACGACATCCACTTTGTGAATCGCCAACGGGGATCAGGCACCCGGCTATTATTGGACTATCACCTGGAACGACTAGGATTGGATCCGAACTTAATTCATGGGTATTCCTGGGAAGAATTTACGCACTTGACAATCGCAGCAGCAATCGCTGCTGGAAGAGCCGATTGCGGGTTGGGTATACGCGGCGCTGCAACTGCTTTGGATTTGGACTTCATACCGCTTTTTAGTGAGCGTTATGATCTTGTCATACCTGAAATTTTCTATGAATCAGCGCTTCTGAAACCGTTGATCGATCTGTTAAACAACCAAGAGTTTCGCCAAGCAGTAGAAGTGTTGCCGGGTTATTCCGCCAATGTTATGGGCCAAATTATCGCCCAAATTGAATGAAATTTTTAATCTGGAGAGCAATTGCATGACCAAGTTACGCATTGGCAATCAAGCACCAAACTTTGAACTTAAAACGGACCAAGGTGAGGTTCGAAATCTGAAGGAACTCCAAGGCAAAAAGGTAATTCTATTCTTCTATCCCAAAGCCAACACACCGGGATGTACTAAGGAAGCCTGTGGCTTTCGAGATGATTTTTCGATTTTCAGCGAGATTGATGTAGAGGTTTTGGGGATCAGCCCAGACACCGTTCGACGACAATTGAATTTCAAAACTAAGTTCGA
>JAGLGG010000040.1 GCA_023144145.1 Anaerolineales bacterium
AAGTATGATGAAGACGAATTATTTTCCCAACTTGTAGATGACGCAGTCCTGAAAATATTGCGCCTCAAGCTGAGGCTTTATGGGGGCTCTTTCTTTTACCCAAGTATCGTGAATCCCTCAAATAATCTTGATGAGACAAACCAAGACATGAGCCTGGCAAATAAAGTGGCGCAATCTGCTGCGACACTCTTAAGTCCCGCATTAGATGAAATTGAAGATCGTGTTGGAGGGGCTCCGAGGATAGGCGAAAGGATTGTATTTTTCAGCGACGTGCGCCATGTCAGGCAGTGCTCAACATGCGCTGACCTTGCAGTCATTCCCGTGAACGCATTAGAGGACGCAGTTATACGTTTATTCGGACAAAGTGCAGCTGGACAGGTAGGGAGCTGGAATCTACGATCCTATAGCATGGCGGATCTATCATATTACCTCGGCGAACTACCGACGGAAATCCCCACCGTTCCTCTAGCATCCATTGACGAAATCGACGAAGCTGTACGATTAAGCGATTGGTTGATTTTTAGCGTATTGGATAGCAGATCCACTGAGTATGGTGTAAATGCACTTAAGCTTTTATTAGATTTGAGACCGGATCTAGCCAGATCAAAGAAGCTTGTTGTCTTCGCTCACGACACCCCGAATATCCTTGATGCAACTGATATCAGCAAGGTTGATGTTTATCATGCGCTCTACGATGGTAGTCCTCCTTTTATTGACGTGGCAGCAAAACTGCTCTTTCAGGAATTGAGCGCTCCAGGAGCATCTCCAGTGAACGTAGCTGGCATTGGGTATGACCTGATTGAGGCTACATCTCCTAATACAGATCAAATTATTCAACTTATTATCGGTACGGGAAACGATGAAGGAACAGAAGAGCCGTCAACTGGATACAGCGTAGGGGATATCCTTTCTATCCAGACAGGCATTATTATTGACAATAATGGCAACCATGTTCCAGATAATACGCCCGTAGATTTTATTATTACTCAGCAAAGCGAGGGATTGTCGGAGTTTACTATAAACGCCTTTTCGAAGGATGGAATCGCACGAGCAGAGGTTGCTCTAGAACGCACTGGGTTGTTATCTATTGCTGCACAAAGCGGAAAAGCTCAAGTGTCTGAGATCTTGAAGTTCAATGTGGAGATAGGCGTACCTGCTCAGGCGACATTAATTTCGCCAACTATTTCTCCGACCTTGACGGTTGAGCCGTCACCGGATGCGGAAAACACAACCCCGACATCAGAAGCGCCAACGGGCCAGGATTCAGAAGAAGCAACAAGCGAGAATCAACTTGGGTTCATGGGCCTGATGTTCGGGTCATTGGGGTTGGCAGTAGTAGCGGGTGCAGGATATGCAAGCGTAAACCGTCAGGAAATACCTGATGAAATGCGTATTAGATGCATCTTAATGCCGATAATCGGCGGCTTATTAGGTTATAACTATTTAGCGTTAGATCTTCCGGGGACCTCAAGTTTATTTGGAGTGATGGGACCCTTCTCGGGTTTCATCATGGTGATTATTACTGGGGCATCTGCATTCGTTTTTACACAAATATGGTGCCAGAAGCGAATTACGTAAAAGAAGTGACGATTGCGATCAGCGCAAGCGCCATTCCAACACCCAAAAAAAACCTATCAATTGGAGCCCGGAACAAATCCTTTGCTTGGAGCAAACGGTCTTCGTTAATGGGTTGGTCAACGTGGCGCTCTCGAAGACGTATATCTTGCAAGGAAAGCATATCTTCCGGTCTTCCGTCCGGATGAAGGGCCATGGCGCTCAGGATTATCTTCTCGAGGCCACGGGGAATAGCGGGGTTAATCTCTCGGGGAGGAAGGAGCGATTCGGGCATGAGGAAGCGCTCCTTCGCTTCAGCAGGGGGTGTGTTCGTCATCAGGTGGTAGAAAGTTGCACCAAAGGCATAGATATCGCT
>JAGLGG010000400.1 GCA_023144145.1 Anaerolineales bacterium
TCCACTACAGAATTCACAAATCATTATGCACCTCGTACCATATACACGGCAATGATTATAAGGCCATCCACTTCTTTAAATCTACACACAACATGAACCAGGCGGCCATCTTCCGCGGGACCAGCAATCCGATAACGTGTCCCCCTCACATCATGGGTCATCTTTTTGTCGATCTTGCCTCGAAGGATGGCATTCTCAACATCTTTGCGCTCCAGACGATCCTCCGCCATCTTGTCTTCTGCATGGGTCGACAGATAGTATTCTCTGTCTATCACCTTCTGTGGGATTTTGGACAGTGTCGTCATTTGTACGTTCCCATTGGAAAGGATAGATCATCTGGGCGCCCATAGATTACACCATGAGCGAGAGGCGTACAACCTGGAAACGAGAGCATAGAATAGAGCATCGTCATTATCTCTCCTTCCTCCCGTGTGGATGCGATCGGCGCACCGCTTCCTTCAGATTCTCCAGGGCCTGCTCAATCCTTGAGGTTAGAGCCCATCAATATTCACTCCAATTTGAGTCTTGTGAGTTTACCCTCAATATTCCGAAGGAAATACGCTCTTGAAAAGCTGCATCTAAAGACGTGTTCGAACCCTTGGCTAGAAAAACGGATAGCTTTGGGAGCAGTCCACTCATCGACTCCGCCAAGTAACCAGCATTCGTTACATTTCTTGAGGTATTGGGGAAGTTTCGTGGCCTTCATATCTATTGCCTGCTGTAGTTCCGTGATCGGATCCCGTTTCACCCAATTATGTGTGCGATGCCATCTATATGACTCTAGCCATTTGTTACCGTTTCGTGTCCCTAAGTTCACGATTAGTGTCGAGAAGTACTTGCTATTATAGCCGTTTAAGAGATGACTCTTTGTATCGTAGAGCTCCGGGTATTTCTTCTTCACGATGTCGACCAGTTCTACTGCGGCTTCGGTCGCTTCTATAGAAGCCCGTTCGTCCCGGAATTTGGCACGAACTTCCATGATCGGGATGTCTTGCTCTGCCGCCATTTTTTGAACGATGGCAAAGGCTTGATCCTGTGAGTTTCGTATTCCAGCCATTTGAATTTAAACCAAGGAAGTTATCTCAAAGCCAATTTTGATTGTAGGCGTCGTTAGTATGTAGTCTGGAGCTTCATCCTTTTTCCATTGCCCTACAGGAATATCCGATTCAAGGGAGACAAATGTTTCGAAGAAGCTGTTCTCCTGCTGTGGTTTTGATGGTTTCTCATATAGCGTTCTCAAAATCTCGCCCAGCCCAAAGCAGATGCTTGTAGAATCCTCCCGAAAGGCTTTAACGACTGAGCTGAGTAGCCGCGCCGCCTCAGCCTGACACTCAATACTTTAATGCATCCTCGCAGGCCGTTCCATAACATTTCTCGCGGTCTACTCCAGCGAAATGTTGGAAGTCCATTTAAACTGCATAGGTTTCAAGAAGAAGTCTGAATTGGTTGAATTTTCTGCAGTGTTTCAGCTTCGGAAGTCTGAGCGTGATGCAAATCCCAACGAAGCTGAAGGTTCATCCAGAACGCTGCTGTATTCCTAAAGTATTTTCCAAGGCGGAGAGCGGTGGCGGGAGTAATGCCCCGACGCTTGTTGACAATCTCGTTTATTCGCTGGTAGGGGACTTGAATAGAACGGGCCAGACTTTGTTGAGATAACCCCATTGGTTTCAGAAATTCCTCGAGAAGCATTTCTCCAGGATGAGTGGGTTCTCTATGTGTCGGAACGCGGATCATTTTTTTCCTCCTGCATCCGTCAATGGTAGTCTACGATCTCCACCTCTGAAGGTCCGCTCTCGGTCCATCTAAAACATATCCGATAGCGTTGGTTGATACGGATGCTATATTGCCCTCGTCGATTGCCAAGAAGTGTTTCGAGTCTATTTCCTGGCGGAATGCGAAGCTCATCTATCATCTCAACAGAATCCAGTTGATCAAATTTGCGTGCCGCTATTGGCCATAACTTGTGGGGACAAACTGCTCGCGCGGATCTGGTGTTGCGACCATTGAAAATATCCTCTGATCCCGTATCGGCAAAAGACTGGATCATCTTAGCATTATAGCACGGATATCATGCTATATCAAGAAGCCTTCCAACGACCTTTTGAGCTGCTTCGGCGAGATAAAAAGGCAGTAACAGTTTATCCGTTTGGAGTCACTGTTTTCGTTGTTAGGCTCGAAGTCAGCTCCAAAAGCCATGTTAGGCAGAATTGAGTCCTGCAAACGTTATCGGCAGTCCCCCACATACGCGGATTATGGTTTATCACGAGAGCACGATAACCAAGTCGTTTACTGAGCTACTCGCGGCCTCTTCGCTTGCGCCTCCATTGCCAAGCCCATCAAATACGTCGATAAAAAGATTAAAACAAATGGTATCCATGTTCCTAAGAGGCTCTGGAACATCTCCAGACTCCGATTAATAACGAGCGCCACTAAGAATAAATCCATGAACATGACGATCAACACAAAAGCAACCGATGTCTGAAGTGGTGATGTGTACCGCAACTTCTTGAAGTAGAACCAGGAAATCGTCGAAAAGATGATAGGCGCTCCGATGGCATGAACAACTAGTGTTGTTTCTATGGAGGTGATCGACATGCCTATGAACATTATCGCTCCACAGAGCGCCCATCCAAATAATCCCAGGGCTGCTAAAACGCTGATTTGTCCGAAATTAAGCTGTTTCACTTGATCCTCCTCTAATGATGTTACTCTCCCATTCTATATTTCCACAATTCTGCCTAACGACCCGTTTCACCTACGCGAGGCGTCTACCACCAAACTTTAGAAACACCACGGAATGTAACAATTCCTCCCAACTTTCACAGATGCACTGAGCCCTCGCGTCAGGTGCAAACGATTGTTATACGCTGATGTAAAGACGTCTAATCAATTTCCTAAATATTTTGCTGATCGGTTTTGATTTCAATCTTATCACCATACTGCATGATGTTACATTCGATTCCCAATTTTTCCACTTCGCGTTTGAACTGTTGATCATTAGCTGAGGCCATTCTTTTCTTCCATAAGAACGGAACACTGTAATGACAAGGGATAACCAACTTTGGGGAAATGAGTTTCACCGCTTCCAAAGCTTCAGTAGCATCCATGGTCCAGGTGTTATTGCCTAAGCCGCCTATGGGAATCATCAGGACATCTGGCTTCAAACCCGTCCATTCTTTCTGAAATAGGCTATCTCCCAAATTGACAACGGTTTTGTTTTTGATTTGAATTTTAAAACCTATGGAGCCAAACCCAACACGTTCTTCTGGTCCGGGTGTCTTCCGTTGTTTTAGGCCGAAAATCCTGAACTCAATGGGACCGTGAATCGTCTGGAGTCCTTGGATTTGTATACCATTAAAATTTATCGATTCACCTACATCCAGTGTAAATACTTTACCGGTATAGGGTATGAATTGTAGTCCACGACCGCGTGGCGCCAGGATGTGAGATTCTGATCCTGCTTGTTTAACCATCGTTTTGTTTAATATCAATGGAGCGTCAGCTGCGTTTGCAACCCGGTCTGCCTGCCAGTAGTGGTCAGGGTCACCGTGGGTGATCAAAACGTGGGTGATGTCTTTCCATTCTTCCTTCGGAATGAGACTATGAAGTTTAAACAACCACAAATTCTGTCCCGGATCAATGGCAATCTTCGTTTCCT
>JAGLGG010000401.1 GCA_023144145.1 Anaerolineales bacterium
GGAATAAGTCTGACTTCTGATCCTCCTTTTGAAGCAGATCGGTGTGGGTCCTGTACTCGATGCATCGACAGTTGCCCAACGCAATGCATACTGCCCAATCGTACAATCGACGCAGGCAAGTGCATTTCATATCTGACGATAGAGAAGCGTGGGGACATCCCGCAAGAACTGAGGGGGAATATGGGATCATGGATCTTTGGATGCGATATCTGTCAGGATGTTTGCCCATGGAATACTCGCTTTGCAAACCCCAGTTCTGACGATGCATTTCATCCACGTCCGTTCCTAACAATGCCTGAACTCACCGATTTTCTCTCACTCACTGAAGGGCAATACCGCATCAATCTCAAGAACAGCCCGCTTAAACGCGCCAAACATTTGGGATTGAAGCGCAACTCTACAATCGCCGCTGGCAACGCAAAAACACCAGAATCCATTGCGCTTCTCGCTGAGCTCTTATTAGATCATCCTGAATCAGTGATCAGATCGCATTCAGCCTGGGCGTTAGGTCAATTTAAAACTTCCGAGGCCATGAAAGCTCTCGAAATGGCGCTTGAAAAGGAGTTAGATCCTAGCACGCGTGAGGAGATTGATGCTGCTTTAGGTGGTGTGAAGGAGAAATAGCGAGCAGCTTTTAAAGCAACTTCGAGCTTGGAACGCAGCAATATCTGAAAATCACATCACTTCAGAGTAAATTTGCTCTAAGAATCAAACGCCCCCGCACATACGGGGGCGATTTCCTTAGCTATAAATACATCACGAAGTTGAGGTTGCTGTCGGCGTCCCAGGCCCTGGTGTGAGGGTTGGAGTCGGCGTCGCCCCCACCGTGATGATCAAGACTGTGCCCGCCCAAAGCGAGTTTTGATCCTCAATTTCATTCTCTTCAGCAATCGCTTCAGCAGTTGTGTTGAACGTCGCCGCGATCGAAGCGAGGTTGTCTCCAAGCCGAACAACATATTCAATTTTATCCCCGGGCTTCAAGTCTGGGGGAAGAGGTGTGAGCGTCGGCAATTCAGAATCAGGTTCTGGGATGATTAGCTCGGTGCCGATGGGGACATTGTTGGGATCAGCAATGTCGTTATAAGCGACGATCAACTCACTCGTGACCCCAAATTGTTCCGCAATCGACGATAAGGTATCCCCGAGTTCCATAATGTAGGATTTTGGCCATTCTGGTGTTGGTGTGTTGGAGGGCGTTGGTGTAAGGGTTATAGTTGGTGTCGCCGTCGGTGGACTAGGCGTTTGTGTTGGGCTTGCAGTTGGGGTGTCTGTTGTCGCCCCGAGTCCCCCGATGTTCAGATCGCCATCCCCCGTGACCCAAATAACGATCAGGAATACGCCTACAACCACCAACACAACGGCCAGACCAACCAGCAGGATCGGAACCATTCGTTCGCGTCGACGACGGTATGATTCAATTACTTCGGCAGCATCTTGGTCATTTTCAGGCATTTAAACCCCTCCCCTACTGGATCAGATATGATCTTGTCTCACGGCAAGGTTTGTGAACGAGTGTTCGAATCTTCGTTCGCCCTACACCAGATCATGTCTCAAGCATTATCCTGACCACAGACCTGTCACATTGTACTCGAATTCTGCAATGCTGGTAGGCTCGTCAAAATTGTGTAGAACATCTTCCCTTGACTCCCAAAATATTCACCACTCCATAGTTATAAAAGCAATTACATCATCCATTATGCCAATCCAAGTGCTGTTGTCATGTCTTCCGCCTGTTTCAAAGTAGGTATGTTGAATATCAAAACTAGTCAATAGTTCAACAAATTCAACTGTTTTATCATGAAAGCCCCCTTCTTCTGTACCCACACTTAGGAAAATACGATCTGGGAGATCAGGAGATTCACGAATTAATTGAAATGGATCATATCCTGGCCGGGGGTTATTTACGTGAAGAGCTGGACTCAACGAGGCAACAATTCCAATTACTTCGCTGTTACGGAGGCCAATTTCCAATGCCCAAACTGCACCTCTCGAAACTCCAGCTAATGCCGTAAATTCTGCGCCGGAGCGTACCTGATAGTCCTTGATGATGTTCTGGTGAAGCCCTTCGATAAATTCTTGCTCATAGGAGCCTTCCCCTCCATCTGTTTGGATATTTAATGTCTGCGGAATGAAGGGCAAGACGATCAAAAAATGGGGCCATCGCTCTGATGCATATCCACCCTCGACAACTTCGATTATTCCCAAATCCAACCAATGGGTTTCGTCCAACGGATAGCCATGCAGCGCATATAACACTGGATACGTGTGCTCAAACCTTCCATAGCATGGTGGTAGGTAGACGATCACCGGAATTTCATCTTCATTAACAATGCCCGTGTAACTTGTGAATTCCAGGCTACCTTCGATTTGGTCACACGTAGGCCTGCTCGTAGGCGATGGTGTTGAAGTTGGGGTATTTGTCGGTATGGCGGACGGAAGGATTATGCCTGACGGTTTGGTGCTTTGCGCGGGGATCCTAGCAGTCGCGGTGGGTGTTGCAGAACAACCAGAAATTATAAGGAAACCGAGAACAAATAGTATGAACCCAAACCTAAGACACTTATTGCCCTTAAACAACCCATCAGTTGCATACAAAAGAACGATATCCATCCGCAATTCCTTCGTCCATTTGAAGTCGAGTCCCAAGATCTGTCACAGGTTCGGGCAGAGTGTTTGTTTCTGACCAAATCGAGGTGAGTATCATACCCTACTATGAACTCTGGGTGTGCTCATCCAGTAAATCGCCCATTTCGGACAATGGTAGGTTATAATGCCGCTCATGAAGTATCACATTTGGACCTCCGGATGCCAAATGAATGTCGCAGATTCTCAAAGAGTTGCATCTTCCTTAGAGACTCTCGGCATGACATCTACACCTAAGGCTGAAAATGCCGATGTCATCGTACTTAACACTTGTGTCGTACGTCAAAGTGCTGAGGATAAGGCATATGGTCGATTAAGTTCACTACGCCATCTTAAGAAAGATCGCCCTGATCTGGTCATAAACCTTATGGGCTGCCTCGTTGGTGTCAAAGGGAATCCTAAATTGGCTGAGGCGTTCCCATTTGTAGATGTTTTCTCACCGCCATCCGATCCTTCCCCCCTGGTCGATTACTTATTGGAATCGGATGCGCACTTGGCAGAGTTATCACAAATCGAGCATCGAAATGCTCTGATGGATGAAGAATTTATCCTTCCGAAAGCTGAATTGGGGGAGTTAGTATCCGCATTTGTCCCTATAGTGCTTGGATGTTCTCACGCATGCACATTCTGCATTATCCCCTACCGCAGGGGAATTGAGCGCAGCAGATCGGTT
>JAGLGG010000402.1 GCA_023144145.1 Anaerolineales bacterium
TCCCCGATGGTCCTGGATTGGTTGATCTTTTAAAGATCGTTCACGATATCGATGGAATTGAGAGAATTCGATTCCTTACCTCCCACCCCACCTGGATGACGGACGAATTGCTGGATGCAGTCTCGACCCTCCCCAAATTATGTGAGCATATTGAGGTTCCAGTTCAATCCGGCGATGATGAGGTGCTTGCGCGCATGGAAAGGGGCTACACGTCGGATGAATATCGTAAATTGATTGAGAGGATCCGCAATCGCATTCCCGGTGTAATGATTGCAACAGATATCATCGTAGGATTTCCTGGAGAGACCGAAGCACAATTCATGAACACCTATAACCTCCTTGCTGAATTAGAACTCGATGTTGCACATCTGGCACGCTATTCAACTCGTCCCAAAACTGTGGCTGCTCGGCGGATGGGGGATGATGTACCAGAAGAAGAGAAAATGCGTCGCTTTCGCGAACTTGAAAGTCTTCAAAAGGGCATTGCTGCAAAAATTAATTCTGAATATGTCGGAGTAAGTGTTGAAATTCTGGTGGAAGGTAAACAGAAGGGTCGCTGGAAAGGTCGAACGCGCACAAACAAATTGGTATTCCTCGATTCTAGCGAAGATCTGCTTGGCAAATTAGTAGGTGTGCACATTGACTGGGCAGGTCCTTGGAGTATGAGAGGTCAACTGCATTCCCTACCCGAATTAGAGATCATATCTCCGATGACCTCAACATCCTCAAAATAGTTATCATTTTCAACCCAAATGGTCTTGACAAACCACATAATCTGGCACGACTCATGCACCCCAATAGTAAATTGGATTGTGCTTTGGTCTTTAAGGAGAATTCATTTCGCCAGTCCAGTAAACCAGGTATATTAAATGGATGAAGTACGTGGGAACTAAGATTCGCAGTATGTCGTTTAAACCTCAGGCGCTGAAAAGGGGTTGTTCATAAGCGCAAATATGTACTTATGCTTAGCTCTTCCACTCGTTTTGATGAAAACATGGGGAAAGAGGCATGGAGGAAAATTATGATGAGCAGGATCCAGAAAAAATTAGTGTACACACCGTTATTGGTTTTTATTTTCATTGGGCTCACATCGTGTAATTTTCCAGGCCTTCAAGCAACACCGGATCAATTTGCTACAGCTGCTGCCGAGACCGTGTCGGCTCAATTAACCAGCGCGGTTGAAGATACGCCAATAGCAATCGAGGACACTGCCACACCTGAACCTCCGACAGAAAGTGTGCCCAGCGATACTCCGGAACCAACAGCTTCTCCTACCGCGGTTTGTACGGATAAAGCTAAACTAACAAAGGATGTTACCGTCCCGGACAACACTCGGATGGACCCAGGGGAGGAATTTGAAAAGATCTGGCGGCTTGAAAATGTTGGTACATGTACATGGAGTAGCAATTACTCAATTGTTTTTGACAGCGGGAATATCATGGGTGGACCACCATCAAAAACACTAAATACCTCAGTTGCTCCAGGTGGAACTATAGATACCAGCATCTCCTTCACTGCTCCAATGTCTAATGGCACCCATAAAGGAAATTGGTTGCTTCGAAATGTGAATGGTCTGCTCTTTGGTCTTGGCAACGAGGCCGATAAACCCTTCTGGGTCCAAATTGTAGTTGGACCCACCCCCACCCCACAGCCTGAAAGTGTATACAACTTTGTAGACCACTATTGCGATGCGGCCTGGGTAAGTGGAGCAGGTTCACTGTCCTGTCCAGGCAATGATGCGGATGCAGTGGGCTTCGTGATCAAAGTGAGCGACCCTAAGTTGGAGACGGGCGCGACAGAAAACGAACCTGCCCTATTCACCCATCCGCAAATGGTTAACGATGGCGTTATCTCAGG
>JAGLGG010000403.1 GCA_023144145.1 Anaerolineales bacterium
CGTAGTATAAGAATTTCCAGGTCTTTCTCCTGGTTGGATAATCTTCCGATGTGAAGGATGGCTAAAAAGGTGGAGAAAATATACTTGAGGATGAACCAACCCATCTGTTTTGTGCTCCAAGGTGAGAGATGGCTCCATTCTACCAACAACTGAAGACAGAGCGGGAGTTGCCGATTTTCTAGAGTAAAATACTTGGGATGAGGTTTTTAAAGGGTACGAGCCAATATCATTGGGTCAACAAGATGTTAATGGTACTTTTTCCCCATATACACCGACTTTCAACCTAAATAAGATAGGGAATGTTCTTCGCACCATTCTCGACAAGTATATCCAGAGACAGAAAAAGGGGTAGACGAATGTTTTCTAGTTTTTGCTCAGGATCCATTTCTTCCGTTGATTAGGCCTCCTACCCACTTCTGAGACCAGTTTGAAGCAAATTCTTATGACGATGAACCGATTTGATTCGATCACTCGAAAGCTGTACAAGAACAATCTAGCGGGTTTTTTGTATCGCAACCTGCGACGCTTGGCTTTCCTGCTTATTGGGACCGTTATTGGAGTCGCCCTGTACATCGTCATCACGCGAGAAACAGGACAAGACCAGACCTTCATTTCCATGTTAAACGACTGGTTGCTGAATACCCCGTGGCGCCGTTACGCGCCCATTGTGGACGAGGTGTTGGTCGCTTTTGGTGTGATCCTGTTGATCTCCCTGGTCCCAGTCATCAACAACTTGTTTTCAAAACTCGACCAAACCATCAACGAATGGCGGCATACACGCTTCCGGGTGATTAGAATCCAAAACCTGGAGCTGCTCACGCCCACCCAGATAACCCATATCCTGTTCGTGATGGCCAAGTACCTGCGTTTCATAGCGCTATTGCTGGTCGTCTCGCTTTCCATAGTTTTGCTCTTTAGCCTTTCCCCCCTTACTGAGGGGTTGGCTCGGACTATGCTGGATCTCCTCCTGTTGGTATTGGTTACCTTCTGGGAGAAGGTACTAAACTTTGTCCCTAACCTTGTGGCCTTGTTGGTGATCGCCATTATCGCCCGGTTGGCATTGAAGGTGCTTCACTTTTTCTACGACGGTTTGCAGCGTGGAAAGGTGCGCTACGATGGCATCCATCCTGAATTGATCGAGCCTACCTATCAGATCGCTCGTTTTCTGATCGTCGCTTTTGCGTTGGTGGCAGCTTTTCCGTATATTCCCGGTTCGTCTTCACCGGTCTTTAAGGGATTATCCATCTTTGTTGGTTTCCTGCTGTCACTTGGTTCTACCTCCTTAGTGGCCAATATCATCTCGGGGATCGTGCTGACGTATACCCGCGGGTTAAAGATCGGCGACCGGGTGCAGATCGGCGATTCGATGGGTGACGTCATTAATCGAACACTGTTGGTTACCCAAGTGCAGACCATCAAGAACGAGATCATTTCGATCCCCAACGCCATCGTGATGAAGAACATGATCGTCAATTACAGCATGGAAGCGGATAAGAAAGGACTGATCTTGCACACTGCCGTCACCATCGGCTATGATGTTCCATGGCGACGGGTACACCAATTGCTCATCCATGCTGCTCAAACGACATCCGATGTGCTGGCCACGCCGCATCCATTCGTATTGCAGACCAGTCTGGATAATTCTTACATCAGCTACGAGATCAATGCCTAT
>JAGLGG010000404.1 GCA_023144145.1 Anaerolineales bacterium
CCGGAAACAACCACAGTTGCCTTGCCCAGGATTGGATTCAAAACATCGATTTGGTCTTGATCCACTTCCTTGAGTACATAGATCGGCTCGTTGGAAAGGGCAGGGTAGTCCTCGAGATATTGGTCCACATCGGGGGAGGTGGGTTCTACCAAAACGTAATCATCCAGCACAAGTGTCTTGTCCTCGGCGCTCATGAAGATGAAGAGTTTATCCATTTCGCTCTGGCGGATTGCTACTGGAACGGCGTTCTCTACTCCGCTTTGTTGAATGCCATTGTTCACGATCCTTGAGAGATAATCGGGCAGCGCCAGGTCAGCGTTTGCGAGGACGTACAACAGAATGAGAGATAATATGATTAATAGGGCATAGGGTTTGAGAAATTTGATCAAACGTAGCATGTTGGGGTTGCTCCTCGTAGTATTTTAACTTTCAGGTTCGATAGGTTGTTTGAGGGTTTTAGCTTTGTCGATCAGGATATCCAGAGCCAACTTGATGGTTTCTTTTTCGTCATCAGACAAAGTCTTTGCAAGATCATCGAGCCAACCCTGACGCGCCCGGATTCCTTCTTCTAAGATCCGGCGCCCTTCGTCGGTCAAGACAATTTGCTTGACACGACGGTCATCAGGATCCTCAGTGCGCAGGATCAATTCCTGCTGTACCAAGCGCTCCAGCATCTGACTGGAAGCGGCACTAGTCACGCCCAGATGATCTCCTAGTTCGGTGACTCCACTGGTCCCACGGTGTTGGATATGGAACAACGCACCAAAATGCGACATCGAAAGACCGCTATTTCTGGCATAGTGTATGAAATTGCGCATCGACCGGTGCATGGAGACTTCAAACCATTTTTTTAAGGTGTCAACAAACGGCTCCGAATGCATGCTTCACCTCTCTAAATAGTTAAGAATGCTAAATTATAAAGTTACCTTTGAATAATGTCAAAGGAAGATCTAATATGTTTTTATCAGGGGCAAGGAATAGGTGATATTGCTAGACACGTAGATAACTTATGGTATGTAGCTGTAAAAATTATGGTTGTGTTGTATTGCCCAAATCTGGGATTAGTAGACCATCACACTGCCAAAAAGGAACCAACTTCACCTTCTAGCCATTTCCGGCTAAGGGTCTTATACGCCTGGAATTGATTTTTGGTAAGGACCCATATCCGTCTCCCTAACTATGTATCAATAGACATAATGTTATTTTTCGTTTTATGAGCCCATAATATTCATATCGTAAAATGTTATACATAAAATCACTGATCTTTCCTTAAAAGAAGCAAACCAAACATAGCACACCATCTAAGTTGGGTACGTTTTTCCTTCCTATTGCATTTCCAACATTCTAGAGGTAATTGCGGTGTAGGTCAGGCGAATTGATAGGATCTGAAAGGCAAGAAAAACTGCAATTGGCCTTATTTACTCAATCTGTGTATTTGGCTTGATGATTATTCAGGCGCACATGGAGGTGCTAGAACCCCCAGCCAACTTCGCGGTGCTTCCCATAGGTGCCCGGTCGGGATCGCAACGCCTATTTAATAGGCCGAGCCTGATCTAAGTTCGTGGGTGTGGTTTTGGTTGTGGCGGTTCGGCTTATTACAACCTTAAATGTACGAGGTCTGAAAATTCGTTCTTGTTCGTGGATAATTCAGCCTCCTTTCAATCCCACTCCTCACATGTCATGGGGAATTCTTGGAAATCAAATCTCCGGGGCTCGGTGAATAAGTAGCTCGTATCCGTTAATAAGCCAAAGCTTCCGTTAAAGTACGCGTCGAACAAGATACGGAAAATGTTTACCGGGGTGATGGTCTTGTAGAAAAGCGATTCTGATCCAGGAGTGAAGAACGTAGCAAGGATTTTGACTTCGTTCAGATTCCCTCCCCATGACGTCCCGTGGTCGCCCGCAAGTACAATGATCGGCGGCGTTTCAGAGTCACGGATAAGTTTGGGAATGATCTCAAGCATTATCTTGTTGATGTAGGTTACCGCAGCAACGTAACCCCGGTGACCGTCCTCCTCCTTATAGAGAGTGCCCGCATCGGCGTTGTACGGTATATCGATCTTCTCCCCATTGGGCCCAAATACAAAGGGGGAATGGGGGATTATCAGATGGGCAAAGACAAATTTCGGTCCTGGTATCTCGGGTATTTTCGGAAGCTGCTTGAGAGCGTACCGTGTATCTTCATAGTTCGTGAAGTCGGAGAGTTTACTGGTTTTTGCTTCTAGCGCGTCCAGATACACCCTCGCCACCGTCGTTCTTAGGAGCAAATACTCAAAGGGAGATAGAAGAGCGGCGCTGCTTGACTTGTAGACGATATCCGCATCGTCCCATACAAACCGCTCCCACGGATGTTTGAACACGATCGTCTTATATCCCAACCCCTCCAATTGTTGACGAACCACATTGTGTTTTAGGTAAGGCAGGAGCCAGGCTGGATCTTCATCAGGTGCAATATCCGACTTGAGTGCTTGTACGTATTCCATGTTAAAGGTAGAGGTGAGTGAATGGCTTGTCCGGTCGTAGTTGCTCCGTGCGCATTCAGCGACATAGAACCCCAACTGCTGGAGATCCCCAAGGAATTTAGAGTTATCATGCCCATATACCTGTTGGAGGACATCCGTACGAACGTACCCATCCAGCACAATGTAGTAGATGTCGGGTGGAATTGAGTCCTCTGTCCAAGATATCAATGGTGTGATAGAGCTGACCTCGGTGGTTCTGGGCGGAGTTAGATTGTGAAGGAGAAAGGCACTGATCGGAATGGTCGCCAGAATAATCAGGATGGTGGAGAAGATGTTCAGGGCCATTGTCAGATCATGAATGCCCCGAGACCTCT
>JAGLGG010000405.1 GCA_023144145.1 Anaerolineales bacterium
CACGCTCACAGGCGCACTAGGGGCGCAAATTCATTGCGCCCGGGCCATCAATTGATCTAATCCCCAGGCTCCTCACCCTCCACTAACTCAGAAAGGGTCGTTATCCGAAATCCTTGCTCTTTCAATTCAGGCAGGATCGATCTCAATGTCTCAGCAGTACGCTCCCCACGAAGGCCATTATCATGCAGCACAATGATGGCGCCCGGTTTTACGCGCCAAAGAACGTATCGCGAGGCAAATTTCGATGAGGGGACCTTGTCGTCAAAAGGATAGATCGAGCCTAATGCACATTGGTACTCATATTTCTCCAATGTTGCTAACATTGCACTGTTGTACCAGCCAGAGCCGGGTCTGAACCAGCGAACAGGAGAGAACTGCGAAAGGACCTCATGGGCCTCGACTAATTCAGCTTCAAAATCCACGGCTGAAAGCAGGATACTCGGTTTTTCAGAGGTGAGGTGGTTGGCAATTTCATGCCCCTCATCGACGATTCTCTGCACCAAGCTTTCATTCCCTTGAACATTGGTGGAGATTAGAAAGAAAGTGGCACGCGCGCCATTCTCTCTCAGGACGTCCAATATCAGCGGTGTGGTTTGGGGGTTTGGACCATCGTCTATCGTGAGTGCTACGACTTGGTCGCTCGTTTCAATTGAGTACAAAACCTTTGGAGATCGATTTTCAAGGAACATAATGATCCATTTTGGTTGTGAAAAAGCAATCGCTCCTGAGGTAAATACTACCAAAATCACAAGAGCAAGGAAAATGAGCGCAGCTCTTCTAATCATCGATAGGGCTCTAAGATACCTGATCACTGCTCGATAACTCAATCACTTATGGATTATATCC
The DNA here is from genome assembly GCA_023144145.1 of Anaerolineales bacterium. Taxonomy (GTDB): domain Bacteria; phylum Chloroflexota; class Anaerolineae; order Anaerolineales; family E44-bin32; genus JAGLGG01. Next base: position 847 of record JAGLGG010000405.1, read on the forward strand.
GCTTCCCACCCTATTCAACTAGCATACGGCGCAACACCTTGCCGATAAAAGACTTAGGCAAATCCTCCCGGAATTCAATCTCCCAGGGCACGGCATACTCTTCGAGGCGTTTCTTGCAAAGCTCAATCAACTCTTCCTTTGTTAGCGTAGTCCCAGGTCTCGGAACAACGAATGCCTTTATCCTTTGCCCTCCGTCCTCTGCCGCCACTCCGACAACGGCAGCTTCCATGACCTTGCTGTTTTCGTAAAGTACTTCCTCGACATCACGAGGATAGACGCTGAATTCGCCCGCCATGATCGTGTCGCGCTTGCGGCTGATAATCGTGAAAAAGCCGTCAGTATCCATAACAGCCACATCACCGGTGAAAAGCCAACCATCTTTGATGGCTGAATCGGTATTGGCATCAGCATCAGAACCCCAATAACCTTGCATAACCTGGGGCCCTTTCACGACCAACTCGCCAATCTCGCCGGGAGGGAGATCCTCCCCCGTCAATAAGTTCACAATTTTGGCATTGGTGTTGGGAACGGGTATACCTATCGTGCCCACCTTGCTCGTTCGCTCAAAAGGATTGGCATGAGTCACAGGTGAGGCTTCTGTGAGACCATACCCTTCTACCAAGCGACCGCGCGTGAGCTTCTCGAACTTCTCCTGAACTTCGATTGGTAGCGGGGCTGCGCCGCTGATACAAGCTTTGATCGAAGATAGCCCATATGAACGGACGTTTGGAGCATTATTGACCGCTGTATAAATTGAAGGTACGCCGGGGAAGATCGTTGGCTTGTGCAGCTTAATGTGGTCCAACACTTGTTGAAGCTCAAAAACCGGAAGGAGCACGATGGTCGCGCCCATGGCAATTGGGATATTCATCGCACCTGTCATTCCATAACTGTGAGTTAGAGGAATCACAGAGAGAAAAACCTCTTTCCCCGAGACCAGGTCAGGAATCCAATGTCGTGTTTGTAAAGCATTGGCGACGATATTTCCATGGGTGAGGCACACACCCTTTGGTTCCTGCGTCGTGCCGCTAGTAAAGAGAATGGCAGCGAGATCATTAGTCGACACTTCAACTTCCGGCGGTTCCCGAGAAGCATCCATCATCAGTGTGTCCATCACGAAATCATCTTTTAAAAGCGAAGGCTTATCTAGGGGAGAAAATCCCGCAGCTTGCCAACGACCAAGCAATTGTTTATAGATTCTTGGCGAAACGGCGTTGCGAATATCTGCATAAACCACCTTGAGTGGAAATTGTTCCTTGGCGTGTTCTGCAAGCTGTGCGAACTCACTAAGCGTCACAAGAACTTTCGCTTTGGTCTGGCGCATGGCCTCAATAATTTTAGCTGCGTCTGCATCAGTGTTCGGAAGAACAACCACCCCACCAACCTTGAGGGTCGCATAATAGGCAACGATCATTTGTGGCATATTGGGAAGGACCAACATCACTCTATCGCCAGGGACGATTTTCATGCCTTGTAGCGCATGCGCGAATTGGTTCACCCTACGATCCAATTGCTGATAGGTTAGGGTTGAACCATAAAATATCGTTGCTACTCTTTTTGGGAACCAATCCGCTGATGCCTCTAAAAATTTATGCATAGGTTGTCGCGGAATTGGGAATGTGGCAGGAGTGTGCTTTCCATAACTGCTGAGCCACGGACGGTCAGCAGCGAGTGATGTTTTTATAGTCTGCTCTCGCCAAGAAGTCGGGCTTGCCTTCTCATCTCCAATAAACCGCTCTATCGCACGGTTAACCGCCTGATGACGCTCTAACTGAACCTTATGTTTAGAGCCTCCGATGTTTATGACCTCTGAACCTTGAATGGCCTCAGAGACCCCCTCAAATACGCGTCGTGGAAAATATCGGTCCCGTTCTCCAGTTAGAACAAGCGTAGGTGTTCGTATTTCCTGCATCAGGTTCCAACCCTGCCACTTTTTCATATTGTTAAGCGCCATTCGTTTCATAACGTGAACTTCAGCATTCCAGCGCGGTCGGTACTTCCACCAGGGTCGGAAGGCTGCTGTGGGAACTCTTGTAAGTAACGAAGTAGCGCGCGGGAGCGGATATTCAACAGAAGTTGAAATTAAGATGAGTTTCTCCAACCTCTCCGGGTATGCCACGGCATATTCAACGCAGATCGATCCCCCGAAGGAATGGCCGGCAAGAATGAACTTCTCCGGCAGCTTCAGTTCATTGGCGATGGTATCCAGATCCTCCACCAATTCAGCCATTGTGTATTGTGAAAACGGCGCATCACTCTGTCCATGTCCACGTAGGTCCGGAACAACGACACGATACTTATTCACAAAATGATTGATTTGATATTCCCAGGTTTCTGCGCAACCAGCGTAACCGTGGACAAAGACAATCGTTCGATCGACACTCTCAGGCCAGATGTCTATAACGCTAAGGCACGCATCCGCGAGCTCACGTATGGGAACATCCACCCGATAGAGATCAAAATCCAATTGGACTTGTTGGCGAGTTATTCCCCTCAATTTCTTTTTCATCTGGATCTCCTTGGCGAGAGTTGATCTCCCTTGTTTACATCAAAGGTGTCGAATAATTTAAACTCACTCAGAATCCAATATATGACAACACCGTACCTATTCTCTAGAAACGGACCCTGCGATTTTGTCACAAAATGTACGGGCGGTTCGTGAACGCTACACCCTTGGCGGGTATGGAAACCCGCCCTACGTATTTACTAAAGAGGGGCGGTTCGCGAACCGACACACCCATTGATAGGTTGTAGGGGCGGTTCGCGAACCGCCCTTACGCCCATTGAGGTCACCCTAATATCCTGATTGACCTTGTAGCCAATTCAGCAAATCGCTCAGACTGCCATGTCCTTTAACAGCTACCTCAGAATCAGGTATTTCGTACTCTCCATTTGTTATCCAAAAACATGGAATCCCAACAGAATCAGCGGGAACAACATCATGTTCCCAGTCATCGCCTACCATCAAACAATCCTGAGGTTTATGTCCAATATTCTCGAGCACTTCGAGATAGTAAGTAGGATGCGGTTTGGATGCGTGCATATTTTCTTCATGCGTCACATATGAGTAATCAAATTCGGTTACAGGGATGTTTGCCCAATTCAATTTTTCCTCAACAGCCTTCTTTGGAAACATCATGCCCGTCGCAATTACAACCTCCATCCCGTGATCGAATATCCAACTAATAACTTCTCTTGCTTCAGGTACAACTTGCCAGCAGTCACGCAACTTAGGAAATCCTTCTGACCAGAGCACATCGTAGATTGGACCCAGTTCGGATAGTCTCAAACCGACGGAACGTGAAAATGCATCCAGAAATACATCTCCATTCGATATATTCGTTCCATCGTTGGCATCCATTGCCCCTTCGCCATCCTCCATTGCTTGGATCACCCGATCTGGCGGAACGACATGTGCAAAAAACGCAACATAAAGACGACCGAACTCTTCTCTCAATTCATCGAAATCAATGGAATTGAGCAAAGTATTGTCGAGATCAAATAAGATGGCTTTATACATCACCCC
>JAGLGG010000406.1 GCA_023144145.1 Anaerolineales bacterium
GCGCCGACCACAGGTTCAAGAATGGGAGTTTTCACGTCAGCTTGAGGCGCATATTTCCGGACCTCATCACGGATTACCTCGACCATTTTGGTGCTGCCCTTGAAGATCCCTCCAGCTAGGATAAGATCAAAAACGTCATCCTCCATTCCCAACTTTTCAATAACGACACGTGCTGATAACGCCAGCTCTCGTGCGGCTCTTTCAACAATTTCTGACGCAACTACATCGCCCCTTTTCGCTGCAGATAGGACAGTAGGAGCAAGAGATGCAATCTCTGGAGCAGACCAATTTTCCAAGTAAATACGGCCAACCAGATTTTCGAAAGATGTTTCTCCAGTCTCGGTTACAAAACCATCAATAAGGGATGTTTTAAGATCACGACCATCATACGCACGCGTGGCTGCATTCAAACCTCGCAACGCGATCGAATGGCCGCTACCCTCATCACCAAGCAGATGACCCCAGCCCCCTGCTCTTTCCATTCGACCCGATGGATGATACCCGACCGCAATCGAGCCCGTTCCAGAAATGATGACCACACCGAATTGTTTTCCAGCAGTCCCCCCAACTAGTGCGATGGTCGAATCGTGAACAACCTGCACTGGGATATGGGCTAATAGCTTCTTGGCCACTCCCTGGATGATTTGCTCGTCTTCGGCGCGATCCAATCCCGCCATCCCCCAGCATGCCGCTGATAGAGTAGGATTTCCCGCTGCCTGGCGTGCGCTCTGCATGGTTTTTGCGATTGCCTGTGCAGCTGCTTCAACGCCAACGGATTGATGATTCGAGGCCCCACCCACACCTCTTCCAATCTCGGCACCACTTTGATCCAGAATCACACATTGAGTATGTGATCCACCACCGTCTAAACCAAGGACGAAAATTGGCTTCTCATTGGTATCCCTCACTTCTCATCTCCTTGCTCTGCTCCGCACGTAAGGGCAACGCGTGCTGAAGCACGTCGCCAGTCGCCCCTATAACATAATTTTGGAAATCCCTTCGGCTCCTATCATATTCTAAATTATCATTCATCCTCAATTTGAAGGTAGGGACGTAGCATGCTACGTCCCTACGACTCTCAGAAAATCCCGTTCCCGTTTCGAATTATTTGTGGGATGACCAATATGCTTACTCTTTCGGCCAGATTTCCTCCAACATGTCCCGCGCCTGATCCAGATTCGTCACCAGATGATTGAGCATCATAGCTCGCAGCGCCTTTTCATACGATTTTTCAACCACAGCTTCAACCCACAACATCTCAAAAGTCGCATTTAGTCGAACCATGGCTTGAATATCGAGTGGTGCTGAGGGTGGATTCAAAGGATAGAATCCTTGTCGCGTGACAACAACTGGTATCTCCACAATCGAATCTGGAGGCATCCAGGGAACCGCTGCACCATTGGGGATATTCAATGTGAAGATTTCGCGAGTGTCCATCGCGTGTGCGAGCATAACTGGAACGATTATCTTGTCATACCAACCCGCTCCGCGAGACAACAGGCTTTCGGGGATTTGTTCCAAGTTCTCGTCACTGAGATCTTCCATAATTTGATCTTGAAGCTCCATCAATTG
>JAGLGG010000407.1 GCA_023144145.1 Anaerolineales bacterium
CCCAGGACGGCGGAAGCACCGTTGATGTCTGACACCTCACCGAGTAGGTCTCGAAGCTTCTTGAATTTTTCTTCCATTGTTTCTCCTGGTATCTCTATATTATTCGCCATCGTAGTGGCTTGTTCATCAAGGCTGCCAGTACCTCTGAGGCGATGTCGAGTGCTGTGCGAGTTTGAGATTCCTCTGTCTGAGCCGCGATATGTGGGGTCACGATAACCTTGGGGTGCATGATGAGAGGTGTTAATCCTGGGGGCTCATTCTCAAAAACATCTAGAGCTGCAGCAGCGATTTCATCGCTCTCAAGGGCATTTAGCAGCGCGCTCTCATCAATCACTCCACCACGGGAGGTGGAGATTAAGTGTGCGGAGCGTTTCATCTTTGAGAGCGCTTCAGCATTTATCAAACCTTTGGTTGTCTCCGACAGGGATACGTGCAAACTTACATAATCAGATCTTTTTATCAAGTCTTCAAATTCAATAGGTTCAGCACCCTGCGATCGAATCTCGTTTTCATTGAGATTCACATCGCATCCAAGTATGGTCATATTGAAACCCGCTGCAAGGCGTGCGAGCGTCGAGCCGATCCGACCCATCCCAATGATTCCAAGGGTCTTATTGTACAAGCCCAACCCTCTCAAATTCGCTTTCTCCCAACTTCCCTCTTTCATAGACTGATTCCCTTGCGGAATGTTGTGTGCCAGTGAAAGGATGAGGCCCAAGGTATGCTCTGCAACAGAAATCGTGGTTGCCTCTGGCGTGTTCACGACAATAATTCCGTGTTCTTGGGCGGCATCGAGGTCAATATTGTCGACCCCAACTCCGGCGCGACCAATAACCCTTAATCTTGGGGAACTACGAGAAACCAACTCTCTAGTAACTTTTGTTCGGCTTCTGACGATGATTGCATCTACTTTTCCGAGATATTTGGAATCGTCAGACCGAATTACTTCAGCTTCACGTTTTAAATTTTCGAGACCCGCCTCTGAGATCTCATCACACACCAGAATGCGATAACTCATCCATATGCCTTTTAAGAATTTGTTGAGCCAATTTTACCTTGCTCAAGGACTGGTGAGTACCTGAATGTTGAAAACAGACTCATCTACCGATTTTACTGGAGGAGCAGATCTTTATGTAGAGATGTCAATGTTCCGATTGAGTGATAATTGTGACTACAGGAAGGTGATCTGAAGCAGTGGTTGAGAGAACCTGCGTTTCCAGAGAGATGAGATCCTTCGTATGCCAGATCCAATCCACCCGTACAGAAGGATCGTGGGCTGGAAGTGTATATTCATCTCCCACCCCAGCTTCCGCCCAAGAATCAATGAAGCCGGTGTTGGCGATCATGTCCATTTCCACGGACCCCGGTTTTGCATTCAGATCACCAAGCAGGATCGTCGTAGCAGCGTTGCCCCAAAGATCAAGCAAAATCGGAACTTGAGCCAGACGCACATCCTGCTCATCTGAAATATGATGTAGGTGTGTATTGATAATTAACAATGGTTGTTGCGCTCCGATATCCACTTTGACCCAAATAAAGCCGCGCGGGATGAAAGAGTCTAACTGGGGTAGCGGGCCTGATCCGCTTTCAACTATCGCGTATTTTGAGAGGATGGCGACACCCCAAAGTTTGTTAGCCGTGCCGGAGAATACAGCCTCCATTTCTAGCCTGTCACTCAACCAAGAAACAATATCGATCCCACCACTCATGAGCCAGCCGCGACTTATTTCCTGGATAGCTACGACATCTGTGCCGCTGCTCTCGATAACTTGAGCTATTGACTCGAGATCCTGACCACGGAAATTGGAAACCGCGGAGTGAATGTTGTATGTCATCACGCTCACGGGCAGGGTCGGAGTGACATCAATGCTGTCGGCTGAAGTTTGAAATGCCCAGTGAATGGGCGCGGCCATGAAGGCCACCAGCACAACTAGAATCAATGAAGTATCTTTCGATGGTTTGATGTTCGCGTTATTGGAGATCTTATGAGCGAGAAAAACCGCGCTGCCCAGAAACAAAGCCATCACACTCATTACAGAATTATTTGGGTGCTCCACCCGAAATACTAAATTACCAAATATTAGAAGTAATACTAGGACAAAGAGAAATTGACCCACTCCTAATACAAGAGATGTTCGGATGTGGTATTTGATATTGGATGTTTTGTCAGCCATTGAAACTCGAGATAACCACCAACCAAAAATAAATTGAACGAGGATAATACAGAGAGGGAGAACAGTTCCAGTTTGGTCAAGAAGGACGATAGATCCCATAAGTGTGATCGCAGCTAAAGCGCTGATGGAACTGGGCGTCTGGGGGCGGATCCTGCCCACATAAAGGCCAAGTATTGCAGCCAGGTTTCCGAGGCTTGTGATAATGAACGCAACTGGGAGACCAACAGCAAGGACCACAGAAACATAACCCTGATTTTGTAGAAATAGAATTTGAAGAAGGAGAAATGGACCAAAGATGACCAACAGCATTGCGCTAGGCCATGATCTATCGAGAGAACCATGTTCATCCAGTGTGGGATTGGTTCGTAGAAGTGTCAGGGCCAAAGCTGAAAGCGATACTTGAATAAGGATTGCGATCAGCCGATGACTCGAGCCCAAGTTATTCGTCCAAAATAGTCCCCGGATCGCAGTATCGATTGCTAACCCGATAATTACACCACCTGCCCAGGAACCAGGTTTGAAATTTGTACTCCCCGAATTACGAATTCTCAGGATGAGAGGAAGGGATAGGCTGAAGAGCGCTGAACCAATCAGGCTTAGCGTAAGATCAATGCTCGCACTTCGCACCAGAACTTCAAGCAACCTGGTAATTACCAGACCACCAATGATTACTACGGAGGCCCTTTTTACATTTAGTGCTATAAAAAAAACCGGGGTGAGAAAGCTTACTAATAAGATGGACAAGAGTAGAAGGGCTGATGAGGAACGGTGCCAGATTGAAAGCGGGAATGCAACCCGTAGGGTTTGCATCCCCAAAATCATAATAACTGCGCTTAGAGTAACGGCGTGGTTATCATCAGTTCGAAATAAGCGTTTGACGTTCGTTAAAGCAGTCAATATTCTTGGATTATAGACCCAGATCGTAAAGGCGCCTACAAAATTTTATGCAGCTCCATGAGTTTCGGGTGCATTCCAGATCAGTGGGCATCGCATCTCCACAAAGATGTGTTGTGACGTGTGGGGCTGTCTATAAAGTGGGATTTGTTACCGCTCCCTTATAGGAAATTAGTCGTAGGGGCGACGCGTGCTAACGCACGTCGCCAGTCGCCCTTACACCAGAGGCTGGATAGCGAAATGTGAAAGAGATCAGTTTTCACATCTTCAAACGGCGAGAGCCTGCCTTTTTAGGACAGCCCCCACATGTCGAATTCTTTCTCTGTGAGAGATTTGCCGACATCCATGGAATACATTCTGAGTTTTCCTGACGAAGTCTAATCGGTTTGAATGTGAGATAATAGAGCGCGTTTTTTTGGAGGCGAGAAGGTGGAGTTTAAAAAAGTATGTGTTCTGGGGATGGGGTACATCGGCCTCCCCACTGCGAGCACCCTTGCCACACATGGATTGGAAGTCGTTGGGATTGATATCGATCAGAGGATATTACGCTTGCTCCAAGCCGGTGAAATTCACATTCACGAGCCCGGATTGAGAACTCTCGTAAATGCAGCATTTCAATCTGGGAATATGAGGGTAAGTGAAACCCCTGAAGAGGCTGACGCTTTTATCATTGCAGTTCAAACACCAATAGTTGAGGATCGCACCGCCGACATGCGCTATGTGATCTCGGCTGCAGAAACAATACTTCCACATCTGAACCAGGGGAATTTAGTCGTCTTAGAATCGACCTCTCCTCCGCGAACAACGATCGATTTGATCGCTCCCGTCTTAGAGCGAGATGGACTCAAAGCTGGAGAGGATTTTTTCCTGGCATATACGCCCGAGAGGGTACTACCCGGCCAGATCTTGCGCGAGTTGATAGATAATGCGAGAGTGATCGGCGGCCTAAATCGTGCCTCTGCAGAAGCTGGCAAGCAGCTGTATGAGACCTTCGCTCGAGGGGAAATACTGCTTACGGATGCCACAACTGCTGAGATGGTTAAACTTATGGAGAATACCTATCGGGATATTAATATTGCCGCGGCGAATGAGTTTTCCCGGTTGGCCGAGCGTTTTGGTGTGAGCATTTGGGAAGCGATTAAATTGGCCAACCTTCACCCACGCGTGAATATATTACGCGCAGGACCAGGTGTAGGAGGCCACTGTATTAGTATTGATCCCTGGTTCCTCGTGCAGGCAGCCCCCGATCTTACTCAATTGATTAAGCAAGCCCGTGAGGTCAATGACGATCAACCCAAATTCGCGGCGGAAAAAATAAAT
>JAGLGG010000408.1 GCA_023144145.1 Anaerolineales bacterium
TATGTCCGTACGGCCGATCTAAAAGGGCTTCCGCGCTCGGCTGTGATCGTTAAACACGTCCTTCGAAACGCATTGGCGCCCTCTGTAACCGTGATCGCAATCAGCTTTGGATGGATGATCAGCGGTTTGATTGTTATTGAGAATGTGTTCAATTACCCGGGATTGGGTCGTTTGATCGTATTCGCAATTGAGCGACGTGACCTGCCACTGTTACAAGCGGTGACAATGTTGACAGTGGTAGCATTTTCTGTAGCAAATTTGATCGCGGACTTACTATACGCGTTTTTAACGCCGCGAATTAGGTTGGGATGAGGGGTCGTTCTTATCCCTTTTCAACTTGGTATTATGGCCTGGTGGCTTCAAAGTCCTGGCCCGGACACATAGAGCTGGATTCTTAAGAATAGGAGTGATGATGAAGCAAATCACTTTAGATGGAGATCATCTGACCCTTGAAGAGGTTATGACCGTTGCACTCGCCCCTTCGCAGGGTCAAGAGCTGAAGGTGACTATTTCTGAGGATGCATGGGGCAAAGTGCGACGAGCACAGCGTGCGGTTGAAACCTTTATAGAAAGGGGAGAAATCGTGTACGGCGTGACGACGGGCTTCGGAGCGTTTAAAGATCGGATTATCCCTCCAGAAGAAGTGAAGCAGCTGCAGCGCAATGTCATTATGAGTCATGCCGTTGGAGTGGGAGATCCTCTAAACATCGAAATGACCCGAGCGATGATGCTAATCCGAGTCAATACGCTGGCAAAAGGCCACTCGGGTATTCGTGAGGAGACCCTACGTTTACTCATCGAGATGCTCAATCATGGTGTTCATCCTGTTGTGCCCATCCAAGGATCCTTAGGGGCGAGCGGAGACCTTGCCCCTTTAGCGCATATGTCCCTGCCACTCATCGGTTTAGGAGAAGCCACCTATCAAGGCGAGAAACTGCCGGGAGCGGAGGCGTTGGCGCGCGCTGGACTATCTCCGGTTGAACTAGAGGCGAAAGAGGGTGTTGCTCTGACTAATGGGACAGCCCTGATGGCGGCGATTGGAGTGCTGGCTACGTTGCAGGCCGAGAATATGCAGCTCGCCGCGGACGTGGCAGGTTGTTTAAGTTTGGAAGCCTTGCATGGAACTCAGGAAGCGTATGATGAGCGGATCCACGCCGTGCGTCCCCATCCTCGACAAGTAGAATGTGCCACATTCTTACGACAGCTTATCGAGGGCAGCACCTTCACTCGCTCAAGAGATCCCTTAAATGTTCAGGATGCCTATACCTTACGCTGTATCCCTCAAGTGCATGGCGCCGTGCGAGATGCGGTGCTTTACGCGCGTTGGGTGCTGGAAATTGAACTAAATGCGGCTACGGATAACCCCTTGTTGTTTTTCGATGAGGATACGGGAGATTGCCTCTAACAAACGCTTTGAAATCATTCTCATTCAATGCATAAGGGAAATAAATATCGCGAGGATCTTGCTTCCCTGAAGATATCCTAGCGGCTTGACAGCACACTTCATAGATATCGTGTGCCATGTAATCAAGTGAACTCCGAAGATGTTCCATAAGATTCTTTACTTTCGCACGAAGATCAATTGATTCATCTCTCAGCGCTTCCTCATATGAAATCCGGATGTATTCATATTGTTCTTTTGCTTCACGGCGTAGTTCCTCAACATCATCCTTTCGTAACATTGGTGCCTCCGCTAATATCCATTACATTCTATAGCCAACCAAGGTTCTTGATCTGATCGGTGCCCTATTACTGCTACATTTAGCTTTGCATATCTCAATATCATAATCAAACGGGTTGAGTAAAAACAGATTTACAAAAAACGCGTCTTGAGAGGGGGCAAGCCGGGGCTTTAGGTTGCTGGTCGCCTTATTTGTACTCACAAAGGTCCAGCCCCCCAATTCATTTTATGTGCAAGTAACAAAATAGCAAATCCACACATTCCGGGGGGACTACTAGAAGCTCGCTATTGTCTAAAACATCTATTTCAGACGAACCCCATACCAAATTTGTGCTCTAGGGCTTCTCCCCAGCACATCATAAAATAGGTTTTGAGAAATACTCTTCTCTTGCACTCTTTCACAGCTGCAGCGCTGCAGGCTCTCACGGGTTTGGCCGGGATGCCCCATGTTCGACTACGCGGAGTCAGGCATTCTAACTATATTACAATCGGTGAGAATAAGTCATGAACAGAAAATAGGTGAATAGCATGGAATCTTCTGCAGAATGGGTCATCCACACCGAGGGATTAAGTAAATCCTATAAGAATGTCCAGGCGCTGAAATCGCTGGACCTTAATGTTCCGAAAAATTCGATCTTCGGGTTCTTGGGCCCCAACGGGGCTGGCAAGACAACGACCATCAAGCTGCTGCTTGGCTTGGCTCGGCCGACAGCCGGTGGTGGCACAGTTTTAGGGAAGGATATCCTGCAAGACAACGTTGAGGTTCGTAGACGGATCGGATATCTGGCTCAGAATCCTAGCTACTACAAACATATGACAGCTCGCCAAAC
>JAGLGG010000409.1 GCA_023144145.1 Anaerolineales bacterium
TTTTCAACAACCTTAGCCAGATATTTTCCTATCCCATCATGAGTCATCCCACGATGAACAATGACATTTTTCGGTGGAACATCAGCAAATTTGATTGTGTTGTTAGGGTGGGCGAAAATCGCTTCCCCAAGATCTTTGCCAACCTTGCCAGCTACAACATCGAAAGCCGCGCTGAATTCAATATCACTGATGTGGTAACCACCAAGATTCACATGCATCAGGCCCGGAACTCGCTCTTTTGGTTTTGCATTCCGATAGAATTCGACCCCCTGGACCAGCGAAGCGGCACAATTGCCCACACCGATAATTGCCACTCGAACTTTGCCATTCTCTGGCATATTTCCCTCCAAAATTTCGTTTTGTTGCTAGTTCGCGAACGCCCAAACTTAATTAAGCTTGTATTGAACTCCGGCTGTGCTAAAATCGAGAAGCTATAAAGGATACTCGATGTCTAAGAAGCAAACTCAGCCTTCAAAAATTCGCCGGCTTGAGCGGATCGTTGAGATCAGTCGGCACCTTTCTTCCACCCACGACCTAACGAGCCTCCTTCAGGCCATCGTTGACATTGCCTGCGAACTAACTGATAGCGCTGGTGTTTCTATACTCCTTTACGATCATGCCTCTGGAGAACTCCGATTTGAGGCTGTGCCCGGAATTCAGGACCAAGAAATGAAGGGCATGAGCGTCCCACTCGACTCAAGCATCGCAGGATGGATTTTTACTCATACGCGTCCGATGGTCTTACAAGATGCGACTAAAGACCCACGGATTTACCGCGAAATTGATAAATCAACGCAATTCCAAACAAATTCGTTGCTTGGTGTTCCTTTAATAGTCAATCAACAGCCTATTGGAGTGATCGAAGCTGTTAACAAGCGAGACAACGGTCATTATACCGAAGATGACCTCGCTGTACTAGAGACTCTCGCTGGCCAGGCTGCAATTGCTATTGAAAATGTTCGTTTGTTAAAGAAATTAAAGGATGCAAATGCAGAACTTCTTCGCTTGGATAGGATGAAATCTGATTTCATTGCGATCGCTTCGCATGAGTTACGCACTCCCCTGGGGCTAATCTTAGGGCACGCGACGTTTTTGAAGGAATTGAGCGAAGCCGACCATCAAGAACAGCTCGATGTAATTATTCGCAGCGCGATGCGCCTTAAGGAAATCATCGAAGATATGGCGATTATTGCCCATGATGACGAGGGGAAATCGAGAATTCGGCGAGAAAGCTTCTCCATTAACGATTTGATCATTGAGATAGCCCAAAAGTATGAAAAGGCTGCTGATAAAAAGGGGATTGTACTCGAGTCCAACGTATCCAAAGATGAAGAGCTAATAATCGTTGGGGATAAGGAAAAGATTTCCCTGGCACTTACGAACCTGGTTGAAAACGCGCTCACTTTTACCGACTCGGGTGGACAAGTTGGTATCAAGGCGGAAAAAGATGAAGGCTACGTGAAAGTCCTCATTGTTGACACAGGGATTGGGATTCCCGCAGATGAGCAGGAGCGCATCTTCGACCGTTTTTATCAAGTTGAATCGCACCTCACCCGGAAACATGGTGGGATGGGCTTGGGGTTATCTATCGCCAAGGCAATGGTTGAAATGCATAACGGTCAGATTTGGTGTGAAAGTAAAGAGGGGATGGGAAGCTTATTTTGCTTCATGCTTCCCGTGGATGAGGAGAAAGCTTCCGCAGCCGCACGGATTTTTAAGACGAATTGACCCCAATGATAAATGTAGGTGAAATTATTTTGTGTACGGGCGAAGCAATCCAGGTAGTTATCCAACTACCCATTGTGGAGTGCGCAACCTAAGCATCGATTAGGCCTTTGCTTGCGCAACCTGAGCGTAGCTCAAGCTGAGTGCGCCTCTCAGCCCTAATGCTTCGCCCATACGCATTTCGATGGGCCATTTTTTTTTGGAACGGCTCAACCATTCACCGTGATAGCGACGTGTGTGAACGCACGTCACCAGTCGCCCATGCATTGTATTACTCCCAAAGTTATATTGACCGACCAATTTCGGAAGGGTAGAATACCCTAGCAATTCGGGGCGTGGCACAGCCCGGTAGTGCGCACGGTTCGGGTCCGTGAGGTCGCCGGTTCAAATCCGGCCGCCCCGACTGTAGTCTTCACGGCTAGCCATTTTGGGTAGCCGTGAGGACGGCGGTAAGCCCTTTTTCATCATAGCTCACGAACCCCAGTCCACACGGTTTTTCCTCTCTGGTTCAAAAAAAACGCATTTTCCGTTACCCGGAACTATATCTGTGGATTATCGGAATCTAATTCCAGAGAGGAGACCACATGGTTCAAAAACTTACACTTTCACAGGCATGCGAAGGAATGATCCGTTATAAGACGGCAATAGGGAGGAGTCGACATACTATCGCTGATTACCGGGTCTCCTTCAAGAAATTACTCGTAGGGTGCAAAAACCTGATCCAAAATGTTTTTGGGGAACCAATTGTGGTTTGCCCATTGTCCTTGAGCAATAAGGGACTTGTAGAGCACCATGTGATTGGGCATTTTCGGGGGATTAAGAGGGGCTTTTAGAGCTTCTTTACTAAACAAATGTACTTAGAAAAATGCAGTGACGTGCCAAAACGTTATGGATGATGCTCTGCTACGTAATCAGGGATTTCAGGAGCAGCTCTCGCAGTAAAATGCGATTGCCTCAGGTAACGTGGATCGGGGTGTTGCCAGAGGTGCGAAAATAATCATTAATGATGCCGCCCAACACTTTTCG